>NZ_JBHXPI010000034.1:49817-80195 GCF_042718575.1 Streptomyces sp. NPDC058579 | reverse complement strand
GTGTCGGCGACAGCGCCCTGGTCTTACGTCTACGCCCGTTTCTCGCGGCGTGCGCGAGGCAGGCGCCAGCGGCGCGCCGGCTGGTCCGGGAGCCAGCCGAAGGCGAGTGAGCTGCCGACGAGGCCGAGGAGCATCCCGATGAAGAACCCGCCGAGGTTCGAGGTGACCCAGGTGGCGAGCGAGGCCAGGACGGCGACGATCGAGTAGAAGAGGCGCTGGCGCGGGTTGAGGACGATCAGCGCCCCGCAGACGATCATGATCACCGGGAGGACGTAGCCGGCCAGGCTGTCCGCCCCCGCCGTGAGGATGACGGTGACGCTCGCCCGTTGGGTGAGGAGGATCTCCACGCCGCCGAGCAGGACCAGGAGGCCCGGGGCGAAGGGGCGGCGGTGACGCCATCCGGCGAAGGCCCGCCAGGGGTGTCGACCGCCGCCGGTGACCGGCGGTGTCATGGTCAGCAGCCCTCGGAAGAGAAGCTCATGTGCAGGTCGGGCAGGGTGAAGCGGGTGGCCGTGGTGGCGTAGTTCTTCTGGTACACGTCGGTGATGGTGACGGTGTCGGCCTGCTGGCCGAAGGAGCCGAGCGGGCCCTTGACCGGGGGTTTGTCGAAGGTGCTGGCGTCCCCGCCGATCTCGATGTTGTCGAACGCCGCGACCTTGCCGGAGATCTCGGTGGAGTCCGTGGTCAGGCCCGCGGCCTTGACGGGGGTGCCCCTGTTGCCGGCCGTGATGAGCAGATGGGTTCCGCCCAGCTCCACGCTCTGGCAGAGGTTGGTCAGTTCGGCCTGTCGGATGGCGGTGACGATGACCAGGACCTGGCCGCCGGTGTCACCGGCGTTGGGGCTGCCCTCGGGCATGGTGTCCATCCCGCCGAACTGGCCGAAGCCGGTCCCCTTGAGGGTGTCGGCCTTGACCACGAACGGCATGCCGGAGATGGCGAACTGGGCGGCGAGCGCGCCCTGGGCGGTCAGCACGACGAGGGTGCCGGCGATCGCGCAGGCGGGGAGCGCCATGAGGCCGGCGCGGCGGAAGCGGACGCGGCCTCTGCGGCGGGGCTCCTCGGCCGCGGGTAAGGCGGATGACGCGGGTAAGGACGCGGTGGGGGTGGGGTCTTCGGACGTAGCCATGAGGTGCTCCTGACAGTCATGAGTCGTGAGGAAACAGACCTGTGGCGGCGATGTCCTGGCGCGGACGGTGGTGTGCGTGGTGTGGCGGTGTGCCGGTTTCCCGTGCCCGCCCGGGTTTTCCTCGCGTGGTCGTACGGAGGCGGCCGCGTGGCAGGGAACCGCCTGGACCGTAAACCCGTCGTTACCGCCCAGTCAACTAGTGTGCGAGGGACGGGTGTTGATCGATCAGACGGAACGCCTCAGGGGTGGCTGAACGGGGACACCACGACGTGCACGAGGGTGTCGAGCAGGAGGGGGAGGCGGTCCGTGCGGTCCTCGTCCACCGCGCGGTGGACCGCCGCGTGGACGGCGCCGACGACGGTGTCCACCAGCTCCTCCCGCGCGACTCCCGGCGGCGCGGGAGGGGCGTGGACGAAGAACCGGCGGAAACTGGCCAGAAGTTCGGCGCGGGCGCGGCGGCCGGCGGGGCCCGCCGACTCGATCTCGACCACCATCCGGGCGAACGCGGGCGTCTGCGAGAGCAGGGCCAGCATCGTCCGCAGCCCCGCCCGCACGGCCGTCGGCCACGACGCCGCGCCGCCCGCCTCCGCGTACGCCCGTTCCATGGCCCGTACGACCATCTGCGTACCGCTCCGGTACGCGGCAAGAACCGCGTCCTCCTTGCCCGTGAACAGGGCGTAGAACACCGGGCGGGTCACTCCGGCGGCCCGGCAGATGTCGCTGATCCGGGCACCGCCGTAGCCGTGCGCCGCGACCATGCGGGCCACCCCGTCGAGCAGCCGCTCGCGCTGGCGCGAGGCCACCTGCTCCGGCGTCAGCCGACGGGGCCCTGGGCGCAGGGAACGCTCCGGGTCGCGGCCCGTGCGGGCGCCGGGCAGCGCCTGCCACTCCTCGGTCGGACGAGCACCCATCACCGGCCACATCCCCCCGGGGCTGTTGACGTCACATACTCGACAGGTTTACAACCCTGATGGGTTTTCCTCTTGTGCGGCGCAAGGCTCCGCACCGCGCACCGCACCGCCGTGCACCGCACCGCACACACACGCGGCAACACCGCACCGCTCATCGTGTATCACGCTCTCGTCGCGTCCCGCGACACCGCTGGGCCGATCCGTGGCGCCGGAACGGCCCGACCCAGGATCCCCCCTTCGCTCCGCCCTGCTCTTCGAGCCTCTTCGAGCACCCCCACCCTGGGACGAAAGGAACCCCCACCATGAACAAGCGTGTCTTCTTGGTCTCCGCCGGAGCCGCCCTCGCCGCCGTCCTGGCCGTCACCCACCCGGCCATCGCCACCGGCGCCGCCGGCGAAGTCCTCACGACCGGCAGCGCGAGCGGTCCGGCCGTCGCGGTCGGCGACGTGCTCACCGCCTCGCTCGCCTCGGGCACCACCGCGAAGATCGCCACGACCTCCGGCGGCAGCACGGGGATCACCTGCAACGTCTCGGCGTTCAACGCGACCGTCACGAGCAACCCGGCCGCACCCGGGACCGCGACCGAGACGCTCAACTCCCACATCCTGAGCACCTGTACGACCAACATCGTGGGAGCGACCGGCGTGCAGAGCATCACGGTCAACAACCTGCCGTACACGACGGCCGTCACGTCCGGCGGCGCGCTCACCGTGACCGCGGGCAGCACGGGCCCGATCCAGACCACCCTGAAGATCAACACCATCCTGGGTCTGACGACCTGCGTCTACCGGGCCACGACTCTGACGGCGACCCCATCGAACACGGACAACTCACTGGCCTTCGCCAACCAGCGGTTCACCAAGGCCAGCGGGCCCGGCACGTGCCCCGCGAACGGCTACTTCACGGCGAAGTACGCCCCGGTCTCGGACACGACTCAAGGCGGCGCACCCGTCTTCGTCAACTGACCGACCCGACGGCGGCGCATTCCGCGCGCACGGCAACAGGTCCGTCCGGGAGCGCCTGTCATGCGCTCCCGGACGGTTCCCCGCGGGTCAGGAACGGCCCGGAGAGCCGAGGTAGGACCGGGCGCGTGCCGCCTGGACGTGGTCGCCCAGGCGTTCCAGGGCGTCTCCGATGAGCCGGAGGGGCTCCCGGGCCGGGCCCGCTTCGTCCAGCATGCGGATGAGGGCGATGCGGGCGTGCTCGACGTGGCCCTGGCGGCGGGCGAGTTCGATCCAGGTGAACGGGCTCCCCGGCGGCAGGCCTTCGAGGTCCTCCGCGACGAGGTCGCGGAGGTTCGGCCGGTAGGCCTCCTCCAACTCGTACGCCCGCAGCTCCTGGGAGTTGAGCAGGACGTAGTGCGGATCGGTGCGCCGGGTGGCCGACTCCGAGAGGGCGAGGAGCTCGGCCAGCGGACGGTCCGGCAGGCCGAGGCCGTCGATCAGCGCCGCCCGCTGGGCGTCGAGCTCGGGGGCGAACTCCTCGCGGGCTTCGTCGTCCCCTTCCCGTACGGCGGCGAGCAGAGCCTCCTCGTCCATACCCGGCTCGACGTTCTCGCACCACTCCGGCAGCCGGACGAGCATCTCCAGCGCCTCGGTCACGGAGTCGGCGAGGAGCGAGGCGTACCCGTCGGAGGACGCGTGGAGCACGGCCGCGCCTCCGCAGAGGAAGTACGTGCCGCCGGTGTCGTCACCGGCGATCGCCTCCAACGACGCGCCGGACGCCAGGTGGACATCCTCCACGTGGTACGCCCGGCCGATGTCGAAGTTGAAGGGGAACTCGGCCAGTGCGGCGAGTTCGGGGCGGCTCCGCAGGAGTTCCAGTACGCGGTCGGTCATGCGTACGCACCCTAGGTCACGCGCCCACGAACCCCCGGGCGGCCCTAGATGACGGTCCGGCGCCACTTCTGGTTGGGCGCTCCCGTGCAGGACCAGATCTGGGCGCGGGTGCCGTTCGTGGAGGAGTTGCCGGTGGCGTCCAGGCATTTGTCCGCGGCCACGTTCACGAGGTCACCTGAGGCCGGCTCGTGGCGCCAGTGCTGGGCGCCCGTGGCGTTGCAGGTGTAGAGCTGGACCTTGGCGCCGTCCGCCGTCGAACCCCCGGTCACGTCCAGGCACTTGCCGAGGGCGCGGACCGTGCCGTCGGGGTGGAGCGTCCAGTTCTGGGCCGCCGAGCCGTTGCACTGGTAGAGCTGGACCGGCGTACCGTCCGCGGCGGATCCGCCCGCGACGTCGAGGCAGGCTCCGCCGAGGCCGACCAGGGACTGGGTGGCGGACTGGGTGCCCGCCCAGGTGAAGGTGGCGGAGGTCTTGCCGGGGAGCGTGTACGTGTAGTGGTTCGCGCCCCAGTTCACGGTCATCTGCCGCGCGCTCGTCGAGTCGTTGTAGGCGATGAGCGCCTTCGAGCCGTCGGGGTTGCGCCAGGCGACGTTGGGGACGTCGGAGGTGGCGGTGGAGGCGATGCGGTGGGCGCCGGGCCGGACGAACTTCGTGAGGTGGCCCATGGTGTAGTACTCGATCGTGTAGTCGACCTGGCCGTGCCGCGAGTCACCGTTGTGGACGGTGATCAGGCCGTCGCAGACACCACAACCGCCGTTGTGCGGGCCCCTGTTCTGGTCGACGGCGAGGGACCACTTGGTGACCGACTTCGCCCAGTTACGGGTGTAGTCGATGATGTTCATCATGTCCTCGCGCTGCTGGTTCGCGATCCAGGTGCCGCCCGAGTGCTCGGTCTGGAAGGCGTTCAGCTGCGGGTAGCGGTCGTGGATCTCGGTCTGCTTGGCAACGTTGCCGCCGTAGCCGTGCCAGGCGATTCCGCCGAAGTTGGGGTGGCTGCGCACGGCGGCGTCGTCGACCGTCTGGGCGGCGTAGGCGTCGTACGTGTCCCAGTTCCAGTCGTGGGCCAGGACCTTGGTGGGCAGCCCGGCGGACTGGAGCCCCGGCAGCAGCTCGCTCTTGGTGAAGTAGGCGAGCCCGGAGGCGTTCCAGCTCATCGACGGGTAGCCGGAGCAGCAGGTCGGTTCGTTCTGGGCGGTGACGTAGTCGACCGGGACGCCCTGGTCGCGCCAGCCCTGGAGGTACTTGACGAAGTAGTCGGCGTACGCGCCGTAGTGCTCGGCCTTCAGCCAGCCGCCGTTCAGCTGGCCGCTGTCCTTCATCCAGGCGGGCGCGGTCCAGGGTGAGGCGACGAGGGTGAGGGCCGGGTTGAGCTGCTTGGCCTGCTTGGTGAGCGGCAGGACGTCCTGGAGGTCGTGCGCGAGGGAGAAGCGCGCGAGGGTGGGGTCGGTCTGACCGGCCGGCAGGTCGTTGTACGTGTAGCCGAAGCGGGCCAGGTCCGAGCCGCCCATGGGGTTGCGGACGAACGACAGGCCGATGCCGTCGGTCGGCGAGAAGAGCTTGCGCATCGTCGCGTCCCGGGTCTCCTGGGACAGGGCTCCGGAGCCCTTCATCAGCCACGCCGCGGTGTCGGTGAACGAGGCGCCGCCGCCGGTGAAGGTCTGGTAGCGGGTGTTCTCGTCGACGGTGAGGGTGGTGCCCGCGCCGCCGATTCCGCTCTGGAAGACGGTCGGCGTCTGTTGCTGGAGGCCACGCGTGACGTGGCGGCCGCCCGCGTCGTCGGTGGTGGTGAGCCAGACGTTCACCTGCTCCCCCGCGGCGTGCGCGGTGCCGGCGGAGAGGCCCGTGATTCCGGCCAGGCCCGTCAGGCCCGAGGCGGTGAGCGCGCCGGCGAGGAGGGTTCTGAGCAGGCGGTTGTGGGGGCGTATTCGGGTGCGGCTGTGCGTCGAACGGAGCATGTGAGTGCCCTTCTCGGCGGTGGGGGTGTGGGGGCCGCGGGTCCGGTCAGTGGCCGGGCCGGGTCGCGTCGAGAGTGAACTGGGCATCGGGTCGGCCGTCAAGGTGTCGCGCATTCACATCCTGAACTCATGGGCCGAGTTGAGACGTTCACCGCGTGAACTCTTGACGGTGGAGCAGGGTGGCGGTTGACTCGCCGCATCGTTCCGGAACCGGTTCCGGAAGCGGTACCGACACCGATGTCAGTCCCCTCGACGCGGAGGCCCCGATGCGTGTCACGATCGCCGACGTCGCACGTCAGGCGGGTGTCAGCAAGACGACGGTCTCCCGGGTCCTCAACACCGGGGCGGAGGTGGACTCGGCGACCGCCGCCCGCGTTCGTGAAGTGATCGATGTGCTGGGCTATGTCCCCAGCTCGGGGGCCGTCGGTCTGGCGCGCGGCTCCAGCCGGACGATCGGCATGCTGACGCCGTCGCTCACCTGGCCGTGGATGGGCGAGGTCCTCCAGGGTGTCGTCGACACCGTCGAGGCGGCCGGGTACGGGCTGCTGCTGTTCACGTGCAACCGGGGTGCCGACTCCGTCCGGCACTTCGCCGGTCAGGTGTCCGCCCGGGCCTTCGACGGGCTCCTCGTCGTCGAACCGGAGAACACCCTCGACACGATCGCGGCGATGCACCGGCGCGGCCTGCCCGTGGTGCTCATCGACGACCGGGGCCGGCACCCGGCGTTCCCCTCGGTCGCCACCACCAATCGCGCGGGCGGCGAGGCCGCCGCACGCCATCTGCTCGCCTCGGGCCGCACCCGGCCGCTGGTCGTCACCGGGCGCCGCGACTTCGGCTGCGTACGGGAACGACTCGAAGGGTTCCGTGACGTCCTGGCGACCGATCTGGTCGTCGAGGGCGAGTTCACGGAGGACACCGGGCGCTCCGCCGTACGGCGGGCACTGGCCGAAGGCCGGGACTTCGACGGCGTCTTCGCGCACAACGACCTCATCGCGGCGGGTGTCTTGCGCGCACTGCGCGAGGCCGGGCGGAGTGTCCCGGACGACGTGGCCGTCGTCGGCTTCGACGACATTCCCATGGCCCGGCACACCGAACCGCCGCTGACCACCATCCGCCAGCCCATGCGCCGGATGGGCGAGACGGCCGCGCGGATGCTCCTCGCCGGGCTCGGCGGCGAGCCGATCCCGCGTGAACCGGTGGTCCTGCCCACCGAACTCGTCGTACGGCGCTCCGCACCCGGCCGCCAGTCCCCCTAGACCCGTACACCTCCGTATCTCCGTCGCTCCCGGACCGGCCCCGGTCCCGCCGCGCGCCCCCGTTCCCGTACGCAGTTCCCCCGTACCCGCACGTCCCTCTGTCCCGTACAAGGAGCCGCAATGCCACGAACAACGGCGGTGATCGCCGTCACCGCTCTGCTCGGCACCCTCCTCACCGGAGCGACCCTGCCGAGCGCCGCAGCCGACGAGCCCGCGAACGCGCCCGTGGCCGTCGACCGGTTCGAAGGGGAGATCCCCTTCGCCGGACCGCCCGCGGAAGGCATCTTCACGTGGGGCAGCGACGCGGACGACCCGCCGAAGCTGCGGCTGGCCGAGCGTGCCGACGCCCCCGAGGGCGCGACGGTCCTCGAAGGCGACTACGACATCAGCGGCTGGGGCGGGTTCAGCCACGACTTCGCGTTCGACAGGCCCGCCCACGACTGGACCGCGTACAAGGGCATCCGCTTCTGGTGGTACGGGCAGAACACCGCTCCCCTGCCGCCCGGTTCCGGCAAGCGCGTCAACTTCGAGCTCAAGGACGGCGGGACGAACGGCGAGGCGTCCGAGCTGTGGACCATGTCGTTCACGGACGACTGGGAGGGCTGGCACCTCGTCGAGATCCCGTTCTCGGAGTTCCAGTACCGCGCCGACTACCAGCCGGTCGGCGGCATCGACCAGGTGCTCGGTCTGAACGAGATGTGGGGGTACGCCCTCACGCTACCGCCCGGCTCGCCCGGCGCCTTCGCGATGGACGGCGTCGAGCTGTACGGGACGGCCGAGCCGGCCCTGAACACCAAGGTCGTCACCGGCGCCGCCGTGCACCCGGTCGACGAGGGCGGCACCGCCGAGGTGAAGGTGTCCGTCGCCACGACGGGCTCGATTCCGCTCGCCGAGCCGGTCACTGTCACGTACACGACCGACGGCGGAGACGGTAGCGCCGAGTCCGGCGCGGACTACACGCCCGTGAGCGGTTCCGTGACCTTCCCGTCCGGTACGGCCTCCGGCACGACCCGGTCGATCGCCGTGGCCACGAAGAAGGACCGTTCCGCCGAGTCGGCCGAGACGATCCCGCTCACGCTGGGCGTCACGGGCGCCAAGGCCCCGGCCGAGCAGCCGGTGGTCGTCGTGAACGCCCATGGCCTGCCGTATCTCAACGCGAAGCTCCCGGTGAAGAAGCGGGTGGCGGATCTGCTCGGGCGGATGTCGCTCGCGGAGAAGGCCGGCCAGATGACGCAGGCCGAGCGCAACGCGCTGCGGTCGCCGGGCGACATCGCCTCCTACGACCTCGGCTCGCTGCTCTCCGGCGGCGGGTCGGTGCCCTCCCCCAACACGCCTGCCGCCTGGGCGAAGATGATCGACGGCTACCAGCTGCGCGCGCAGGCCACCCGCTTCCAGATCCCGCTGATCTACGGCGTGGACGCGGTGCACGGCCACAACAACGTGGTCGGTTCGACGATCATGCCGCA
The DNA here is from genome assembly GCF_042718575.1 of Streptomyces sp. NPDC058579. Lineage (NCBI taxonomy): Bacteria > Bacillati > Actinomycetota > Actinomycetes > Kitasatosporales > Streptomycetaceae > Streptomyces > Streptomyces sp. NPDC058579. The sequence goes on along the minus strand of NZ_JBHXPI010000034.1, from coordinate 71,643 downwards.
CAACATCGGCATCGGCGCGGCGCGTGATCCGAAGCTCGCCGAGCGGACCGGTGCCGTGACCGCGAAGGAGGTCCGGGCGACGGGCATCCCGTGGGACTTCGCGCCGTGTCTGTGCGTCACGCGCGACGAGCGCTGGGGGCGTTCCTACGAGGCGTTCGGCGAGGACCCCGCCCTGGTGACCGCGATGGAGACCGTGATCAACGGGATGCAGGGCGCGCCGGACGGCAGGGACCTGGACCGTGACGACAAGGTGCTGACCAGCGCCAAGCACTTCGTGGGCGACGGCGGTACGGAGTTCGGCTCCTCGACCACCGGTTCGTACACGATCGACCAGGGCGTCACGAAGGTCACCCGGGAGGAGCTGGAGGCGGTGCATCTCGCGCCGTTCGCCGAGGCGGTGAAGCGCGGGGCGGGCACGGTCATGCCCTCGTACTCCTCGCTCGACATCCTGGGCGACGACCAGGGGCCGGTGAAGATGCACGCCCACGCGGAGATGATCAACGGTGTCCTGAAGGAGCGCATGGGCTTCGAGGGCTTCGTGATCAGCGACTGGCAGGCGATCGACCAGATCCCCGGCGACTACCCGAGTGACGTGCGGACGTCCGTCAACGCCGGGCTCGACATGATCATGGTGCCGACGAACTACCAGGGCTTCACGGGGACCCTGAAGGACGAGGTGACGGCCGGGCGGATCGGCCAGGCGCGGATCGACGACGCGGTGGCGCGGATCCTGACGCAGAAGTTCAGGCTCGGCCTGTTCGAGCAGCCCTACGCGGACACCTCCCACCTGGACGAGATCGGCTCCCCCGCGCACCGGGCGGTGGCGCGCGATGCGGTCGCCAAGTCCCAGGTGCTGCTGAAGAACGAGGGCGGGGTGCTGCCGCTGGCGAAGGACCGGAAGGTGTACGTCGCCGGGTCGAACGCCGATGACCTCGGCAACCAGGCGGGCGGCTGGACCATCAGCTGGCAGGGCTCGTCCGGCCGGACGACCACGGGGACGACGATCCTGGAGGGCATGCGGAAAGCGGCGCCCGGCGCGGAGATCACGTACTCGAAGGACGCCTCGGCGGCCACGGACGGGTACGACGTCGGTGTGGTCGTCGTCGGCGAGACTCCGTACGCGGAGGGCATCGGGGACGTGGGCAACGGCCACGACCTGGAGCTCACCGCCGCCGACAAGGCGGCTGTCGACAAGGTCTGCGCCGCGATGAAGTGCGTGGTCCTGGTCGTGTCCGGGCGCCCGCAGCTCATCGGTGACCGGCTGGGTGCGATCGACGCGCTCGTCGCGTCGTGGCTGCCGGGCACGGAGGGCGACGGGGTCGCCGACGTGCTCTATGGTTCCCGTCCGTTCACCGGGCAGCTCCCGGTGACCTGGCCGAAGTCCGAGGCACAGCTGCCGGTCAACGTCGGTGACACGGCCTACGATCCGCAGTTCCCGTACGGCTGGGGGCTGACCACGCTCGCCCCGGCCCCGGCCGGCGGGGAGCCCGCCCTGAAGGCCATCGGCCTCGCGGCCAAGGTCCTCCAGGCGCTCGGGCGCGGCACGTCGGCGGAGGGCAGGGACCTGGTGGCGAGGGCCCGGGTGATCGTCCAGCAGAGGATCGGCCAGAACGTCACGCAGGCGACGGCGAAGCCGTTCGCCGAGGCGGACCACCTGCTGCTCACGGGGAACCTGACGGGCGCCGTGGCGAAGCTGAGGACCGCATACGCGGCGGCTCCGCCCAGCGCTCCGTAACGGCCTCTAGGGCCACCGGGCGACCGTGAGGGTGCCGGCTTCGCGGCGTACCTCCGCGATGCCGGTGCCGCCGAAGTGGGCGGGGACGACCAGTTCCCGTTCCGCGGCGGCCCGTTCGAGGACGCGGCGGCGGCTGGTGACGGCCGCCGCCGCGTCCAGGCAGAAGCAGCTGTTGCAGGAGGCTCGGAGGAGCTGCACCGGGCTGTGGAGGAGGTCTCCGACGAAGACCGCGCGGTCTCCTCCCGAAGCGAGCCTCAGTACGGCGGAGCCGGGAGTGTGGCCGGGCGCGGACTCCAGCGTCAGGTGCTCGTCGATGCGGTACGTGCCGTCCCAGAGCTCCACCTGGCCGGCCCGGTGCACGGGCGCGACGCTGTCCTCGTACACGAACCGGTCGTGCTCCAGCCTTCCGCGCCCCTCGGCGTTCCCCGGGCCGAAGAAGGCGTCGTCGGCCGCGGGGACGAGGTATCGGGCGCGGGGGAAGGTCGGGACCCACTCGCCGTCGGTCCGGGTCGTGTTCCAGCCGACGTGGTCGGCGTGGATGTGAGTGTTGACGACGATGTCGACGTCCTCGGGGCGGATCCCGGCGCGACCCAGGCCGTCGAGGAAGTCTCCCTGCCAGTGGTGGAACGGCGTGCCGGGCCGTTCGCGGCCGTTGCCCACGCCGGTGTCGACGAGGACGGTCCGGCCGGCGCTGCGGAGGACCCAGGTCTGGAGCGCCATCACGGCGTGGTCCGTGTGCGGATCCCAGTGGTCGGGCGCCAGCCACTGCTCGTTGGCGCGCCACAGGTCGGGCTCGGCGTCCGGGACCAGGCCTCCGGCGGGGACGAAGGCTCCCTGCCATTCGATGACCCGGACGACCTCGACGTCTCCCAGCGTCATGCGCTGCGTGTTCTGTGCGGTGTTCATGGAATCGACCCTAGAGAGACCTGCATGAGCCTCTCAATGCCCGTACTGCTCCTATGAATACGTGATCGTCTCATCGGTGATGCCAGAGGTACCCTGCCGTCATGGATGTGGTGAGCGATGCGATCGCGACCGTACGCATGGGGCGGGCATCGTCCAACCGCGTGCGGGCGAACGGGCGTTGGTGTGCGCGGCTCGCGCCGTACGACGGCGCGGGATTTCACGTGGTCCTCGAGGGCGGCTGCTGGCTGCTGCCGGACGGCGGTCCGGCGGTGTCGCTCGGGGTGGGCGACGCGGTGCTCCTGCCGCACGGGACGGGGCATGTGATCGCCGACTCCCCCGCCGACGCGGAGACCGTCGCGCGTGCGGTGCCGTTCGACGGGTGGACCGGTGGGACGCCGGGTTCGTCCGCGCCCGGCGCTGAGCTTCTGTGCGGCAAGTACCGTCTCGATCACAGCCGCGTCCACCCACTGCTCGCCGAACTTCCGACCGTCGTCCATCTGCCGCACCGGGTGGGAGGCCAGGCCGAACTGCGGGCCGCCATCGATCTGTTGGGTGGCGAGCTGAGCGCGGACCGGCCCGGATCGGGGATCGCCGTTCCCGGCCTCGTCGACCTGCTGCTGGTCTACATGATCAGGGCCTGGGTGGCCCAGGACGGCGGCGGGGCGTGGTCGGCCGTTCTCGGGGACCCGGTGACGGCGGCGGCCCTGCGGGCGCTGCACGCCGACCCCGCCGCCGCCTGGACCAACGACCGGCTGGCCGCGGAGGCCGGCGTCTCGCGGCCCACGCTCGCGCGCCGGTTCACCTCCCTGGTCGGTCGGCCGCCGATGGCGTACCTCACGTGGTGGCGGCTGACCCTGGCCGCCGCGCGGCTGCGCGACACCGAGGATTCCCTGGCGGCGATCGCCCGCGTCGTCGGCTACGGAACGCCGTACGCGCTGTCGCACGCCTTCAGCCGCGAATTCGGTACGACACCGGGCCGGTACCGGGACCGCCGCCGGGAGCGGGAGGCGACCGGAACGGCGGATCAGGGGGTCGGCAGATAGCCCGCGAGGGTCTCGCGGCCTCGGCGGAGGTCGTCGATGCGGGCGTCGGCCGCGGCCAGTTCGCGGTCGAGGATCGCGCGGACGTCGACGCACCAGTTGAACTCGGGCAGTTCGCCCCTGGCGCAGGGCAGGATCTCCCTGATCACGTCCGTGGACAGGCCCGCGCGCAGCAGGGCGCGGACCTGGCGGACGGTGGTCACGGCGTCGTCGGCGTAGTCGCGGTAGCCGTTCGGGCCGCGGGCGGCTTCGAGCAGGCCTTGCTCCTCGTAGTAGCGCAGCAGCCGCGTGCTGACGCCCGTGTGCCTCGACAGTTCTCCGATCAGCATGTGACCTGCCCGTTCGTGTGCGCTTGACCTTCGCATCGGTGTGAAGGCTTAACGTCCCTTTCAGGAAGGACATTCCGCACACGCACCACAGGAGACCCCCATGACCTCTCTGCGCCCGGTCGACGAGGACCGCGACCGCCGAACGGCGGGCGACCGCTCGTTCCTCTTCGTCCTCGGGAGTTCCCGGCCGGACGGCAACACGGAGATACTCGCGCGCGCCGCGGCCGAGCAGTTGCCGGAGGGCGTCACACGGAACTGGGTGGACCTCTCCCGGCTGCCGCTGCCCGATTTCCAGGACGGCCGGCACGAGGGCGAGGGCTGGCCGGTCGGCGAGAACGAGGAGGTGCTGCGGCGGGCCACGCTGGCGGCGACGGACATCGTCCTCGCCTCGCCGCTGTACTGGTACACCCTCTCCGCCCAGACCAAGCGCTACCTCGACTACTGGTCAGGTTGGCTGAACACGCCCGGCTCGGACTTCAAGCAGCGGATGGCGGGCCGGACGCTGTGGGGCGTGAGCGTGATGGCGCACCGCGACGGCATCGTCGCCGACGGGCTCGAGACGACGCTCCACCACACGGCCGCCTACATGGGGATGCGGTTCGGCGGTCTGCTGCGCGGCAATGGTTCGCGGCCGGGGCAGGTGCGTGACGACACGGCGGCGCTCGTCCGCGCCAAGTCGTTCTTCCAGCGGGAGGCCCCGATCGCCCGGTTCCCGTTCGAGGAGGACGAGTCGGGTCTGTTCGGTCAGCAGGTCGCGCGGACGTAGCCTGTCTCGCCCGCGGGGCGTACGTCGGTGTCGCGCAGGACGACCGAGAGGGTGGTGCCCCAGCGCTCGCAGGCGCGCGCGAGGCCCTGGGGTTCGTACTCGATGACGAGGACGCGGTTGTCGAAGGCGGTCGCGTACGGGCCGCACTCGTCGTACTGGCCGCACTCCTCTGCGACCGCGAAGTCGAAGCCGAGGGCGCGGCCGCGCTGGGCGAGTTCGGCGGCGTTCTTCTGTCCGATCGCGAGTCCGGCCGCGTGGGCGCGGGCGACGAGCAGCTGGGCGAAGGCCAGGTCGTGTTCGGGGGTGAGGCGGCCTTCGGAGCGTTCGTGGGAGTCGAGGTTGTCGGCCTCCACGGCCTGGAAGCCGGCGGCCGCGCAGCCGTCGATCCACTCGCCGACGACGGCGGCGAGCCGCTCGCGCTTGTCGGGGGTGGAGATGTCGAAGAGGGCCTCGTCCCAGTCCTGGTCCATGACCGTCGCTCCGTCGGCGTTCTTCAGGAGCAGGTCGGGGTGGTTCTCCTGCCACCAGTCGGTGGCGTCCGGCTGGGCCTGGAAGGCGTTGACGTAGCAGATGTTGTACAGCCCCTCGGTCGGCTTCGCCGTCCGGTCGCGGGAGACCGCGCCGACTCCGGGGGGCGGCGGGTACGGTCCGCCGATCTGGTAGTCGAAGCCGACGTGGGGCTCGGGCGGGACGACCGCGCGCGCGGAGGAGGGCGGCGGGGAGGACGGGGCCGAGTCGCCCCCGCCCTCGCCGTCACCGGGCGCCCCGCATCCGACCGCCGTGGCGGCGAGGACGCCGGCCAGGGTCAGGGTCGTGAGCGCGACGCGGAGGGGGCGGGGCCGGCGGGCGGTCACGGTACGGGGCTCCAGGTCGTCGAGCGCCGTCTGCCCGGGCCTTTCGGCCACGGCGGCGGGGGCGCGTGCTGTACGTGCAGACCTACCGTACGGCCCCGTCGGCGGCCTTCGGACGCGGCCCGTCAGGGCTCCAGCGGGAGGGGCCGGTTCGCGCTCCGCAGGAACTCGACGGTGACGAAGACGAGCGGGGTGTCCCCGGTGTTCTCCAGGTCGTGGAGGAGGAAGTCGCCGGGGCCGAAGGTGAAGTGCCGGGTCTCGCCCTCGGTGTAGACGACCTCGCGGGTCGTGCCGTCGTCGGTGTGCTGGCGGCTGCGGCCCGCGGTGACGGCGGTCCAGAAGTAGTCGAGGACGTGCCGGTGGGCGGGCAGGCGTTCGCCGGGGGCGAGGCGTATCTCCCAGATCCGGACGCGGTCGGTCTCGCTGAGCAGCCGGCCGCCGACGTGGCCGTTGTACGCGTTCGCCGCGAACTCCGCGCGCAGTTCCGGGGGCCAGCCGGCGTGGCCCTCGGCGGTCAGGGTGCCGGCGAGCGGGAGGCCGTCGGTGCTCACAGGCGGCCGCCGCCGTCCGTGTGGAGCACGGTTCCGGTGACGAACGGGCTGGACATCGCGTAGAGGACGGCGCGTACGAGGTCGTCCGGGGTGCCGGTGCGGCGGGCCGGGTTCCGCTCTGCGATGCCGCTGAGGAAGGCGTCCTTGCGGTCGCCGAGGCCGTCCCAGGCCCCGGAGTCCACGATGCCGGGCGACACCGCGTTGACGCGGAGCGGCGCCAGTTCGACGGCGAGGGCCTCGACGAGGAAGGCCAGGGCGCCGTTGGTCGTGGCCATCACGACGCGCTCGGGGGAAGGCCGCCAGGCGGCGACGCCGGAGAAGAAGGTGAAGGAGCCGCCCTCCCGGGCCTGCCCGGCGAGGTGCTTGGCAAGGAGGAGCGGGCCGAAGACCTTCGCGGAGAACGCCCGCTGCACGGCGGCGAGCTCCAGTTCGGCGACCGGTCCGTTCGCGGGCATCGCGGCCGTGGAGACGAGGTGGTCGAAGGAGCCGGTCCTGGCGGCCAGTTCGACGATGGTGTCCTCGTCGGCGAGGTCGGTCGGGTGCAGGACAGAGGGGCCGGGCAGGGCGTCCGCCGTCTCCCGGAGCTTCGCGGCGTCCGGCCCGGCGAGCACGACGTGCGCCCCGGCCGCCGAGGCGGTCCGGGCGATCCTGCGGCCGGTACGGGAGCCCGCGCCGACGACGACGAGGCGCTTGCCGTCCAGCGCCTCCTTGGCGATGAGGTCCAGGGTCATGAGAAGTCCTTCGGTGCGAGGGGGTGCCCGCCGGTCTCCCGAGGGGGCGTCCGGCGCTCTTCCAGGCTGCCCCGAAGAGCGCGTATAGGTCCAAGACTTGATTTCTACCCCAGCGATAACATGCGTGAATGGCAACGCTCCGGCAGTTCGAGTACCTGGTCACCGTCGTCGACACGGGCTCGTTCACCCGGGCCGCCGCCCTGCTGCACGTGTCGCAGCCCGCGCTCTCCAACCAGGTGCGGGCCCTGGAGCGGGCGGTCGGCGGCCGGCTCCTGGAGCGCCTGCCGCGCTCGGTCCGGCTGACCCCGATGGGCCGGGCGATGCTCCCGTACGCGCGGGCCGCGCTCGCCGACGCGGAGCGGGCCCGGGGCGCGGCGCGCCGAGCCGTCGGCCTGGAGGGCGGCGAGATCGTCGTCGCCGTCGTCTACTCGCTCACGCTGGGCGCGCTGCCGCCCGTGCTGCGCGTCTGGCACGGGGAACACCCCGGGGTCCGGGTCCGGCTGCTTGAGTTCCCGCACGCCGACGCCCTGCGGGCGGCGATGGCCGGTGGCCGGGCGGACCTGGCGATCGGCCCGGTGCCGGCGGACTGGGAGGGACCGGTACGGGAGCTGGGCACGGAGGAGTTCGTGGTGGTCCTGCCGGCCGACGACGACACGTCGGGCAGCGCCCCGGTGAGCGACGGGCCCGATCGGGTGCGTCTCGCCGACCTCGCCGATCGTGAGTGGGTCCAGTACGCGCCCGGCAACGGTCTCGCCGAAGTCGTGGACGCCGCGTGCGCCGAGGCGGGCTTCCGGCCCCGTACCTCCGTGCGCACCGAACAGACCGCCGCCGCGCCGCTCCTCGCGGCCGCGGGACTCGGCCCCGCGCTCGTTCCGGCCAACCTCCTGCCGGAGCGCTTCGCCGGCCGCCTCCTGCGACCCGAGCCTCCGGTCCGGCGCGTTCTCGCCGCCTACACCCGGCCCGCCCCGGACCCGCTCGCCACGGCCTTCATCGACACGCTGGCCACACACGTCCGCGTCTGACGGCCCTTCAAACCAGCTCACCGCTCATGTATCTGAACGAAGGTCATATCTGCGGATCGCGTTCAGGGTCTTGCGCACCCCCCTCGACCGTCTCTACTCTCCCGCGCAATGGTTAGGAATATTTCCTAACCATTGGCTGAACAGCGACTGGAGTTCCCCCATCGCTTCGCTTCTCCCACGAGCAGCACTCACCCCGAGGACGTCGGATGTCATACGCACATCAGCCACGCCACGCACACAGAGACCGCCCCCGCCGCCGGCGCCGCCCCCTGGCGGTCGCCGCCGCCGTCGCCACCGCGCTGACCGGGATCACCGGCCTGGCCGGCGCGACCACCCCCACCGCGGTCGACGACCGGCTCGCCCCTGCGGCGGCCACCGCGATACCCGACCTGACCAGCGCGAACCGTCGCGCACCCATCGCCGGCCTGCCCGACTGGAGCAAGGCCGGCTACCGGGGCGGCGCCGCCCTCCCCGGCGCGGCCGAGGCCAACCCGGACGCGGCCTGTCACATCACGGCGGCCGAGCTCGCCTCCCAGTACAACGTGCGCGCCGACGGCGGCGACGCCACGACCGGTCTCCAACAGGCCGTCGACGCGATCCGCGCGAACTGCACCCCGTCGGCCGGCTACACCAAGCTGTCCTCGATCACCCTGCCCGCCGGGCGGATCGTCGTGACCCGCCAACTCGCCCTGGACGCCGACTACATGGTGCTCCGCGGCGCGGGCATGGGGCAGACCACGCTCGCCTTCCGCCCCGATGCCAACACCCGTTACGACACCCTCACCGCCGACGGCAGTGACTGGGACGAGGACGGGATGACCCACGGCGCCGGCAAGGGCGGCTGGACCTGGCCGGGACGTGGCCTGCTCCGGGTGCAGACCCGCGAGGTCTCCCCCAAGTACGCGAGCGACTTCGCCTCGGCGCCCGTGAACCGCAAGGACATCTTCGAGGGCAGCGTCAACCAGCATTGGGCGAGTGGCGTCCCCCTGCGGGAGGGTTCGGCGGTCGGCGCCACGCAGATCAAGCTGGCCACCAACGCGGACATGTCGCGCTTCAAGGCCGGCGCCCATCTGTGGGTCGGCGCGGCCAACACGGCGAAGTTCTACCAGCAGCAGACCGTCACGGACTCGTCCAAGTACGTGAACCTGCACATGCGGCAGCAGATCTTCCAGATCGCCTCCGTGGACACCGCGGGCAAGAACCTGACGATCGACAAGCCCCTCGAGTACGACCTGCCGCTGAACTCGACCTCCGACGGTTCGGCCGCGATCGGCGGCACCGTCTACCCGAGCCGCGTCACCCCGCTCAAGGTCGTCCAGGGCGTCGGCATCGAGGACCTCAGCATCACCCAGGAACTCGACGGGATGCCCAAGCTCGGCGGCGGTACGTACGACGTCACCCCGGACGACGCCAAGGCCAACTTCGGCAACATCGCCCCGGAGTACGCCCAGCACGGCATCGTCCTGAAGTGGGCGGCCAACAGCTGGATCCGCCGCGTCGGCACGCAGATGACCGGCTCCCACGCCGTCGTCACCGAGAGCGCCAAGAACATCCAGGTGCAGGAGTCGTCCTTCGACGGTTCCTGGAACAAGGGCAAGGGCGGCAACGGCTACTTCCGCGGCTCGCGCGTCTGGGACTCCCTGTACGCGTACAACAAGAGCCGCAACCTGCGCCACTTCACCTTCCAGTGGTCCGCGTCGAACAACGTCGCGATCGGCAACGACTTCGACAGCGACCTGAACCTGCACGGTGGCTGGGAGCGCCGGAACCTCTTCGAGAACAACAAGGCCGCGGTGCCCTTCGAGAACGCCTCGAAGAACTGCCGCGCCAACTGCGGTGACGAGGGCGGCGGCACCCCCGACGACTCGACCTGGTGGCCGATCTGGTGGGGCGCGGGCCCGAAGGCCGTGAAGTGGTCCGGTGCGACCGGTCCGCAGAACGTCTTCTACGGCAACGACCTCAGCAAGCAGACCACGGCCGGCGGCGCGTACCAGCCCTACTACGCCGACCGTCAGCGCCTGTACCAGCTGGGCAGCGCGGCCTCCAACCCGTCGGCGTACCAGCACCTGGCGGAGAACGGCTCGACCATCCTGGACTGGGCGGGCAAGGAGAACGTCGACTACAGCAAGGCCCCGCACGCCGGTGTGAACGCCACGAAGACGGACACCTCCGGCTCGCTCTTCCTGAAGTCGACCGGCACCCCGGGCCCCGGCGACCCCGGTGGGCCGGGCGAGCCCACGGCGACGCTGATCTCGCAGGGCAAGCCGGCGACGGCCTCCTCGATCGAGGGGTCCGGTTTTGAGGCCGGTCTCGCGGTGGACGGCAACACCGGGACCCGGTGGGCCAGTCTGGAGGGCGTGGACCCGCAGTGGATCCGGATCGATCTCGGGGGCTCGTACGACATCTCCAGGGTCAGGCTCAACTGGGAGGACGCGTACGGCAAGGCGTACAGGATCCAGACCTCGAACGACGGCACCAACTGGACCGACATCCACTCCACCAGCACCGGCGACGGCGCAATCGACGACCTGACGGTGACCGGCACCGGCCGCTACATCCGGATGCACGGCACCGCGCGCGGTACGGCCTACGGCTACTCCCTCTGGGAGTTCGAGGTGTACGGCACTCCGTCCTCGGGCGGCAGCGACGACACGACGGCGCCGAGCGTGCCCGGGAGCCTGCGCTCGACGGCCACCACCTCCACCAGCGCCTCGCTCGCCTGGAACGCGTCCACGGACAACGTGGGCGTCACCGGCTACGACGTGTTCCGGAACGGCACCCTCGTCGGGACGGCCACCTCGGCCTCGTACACCGACACCGGCCTGACGGCCTCCACCTCGTACACGTACACCGTCAAGGCGCGTGACGCCGCCGGGAACGTCTCCGGCGGCAGCAACGCCGTCACGGTCACCACCCCGGCCGGCGGCAGCGGTCCGGCCGTGCCGTTCGGCGGCCACACGCGTCCGTACGTCGCGGGGATCCTGAAGCCCACGGGCGCGCAGGCCGCCCTGGACCAGAAGGTCGTCGACCACTACAACAACTGGAAGTCCGCCTTCGTCCGCCAGAACTGCGGCAACGGCTGGTACCAGGTCATCTCGCCCGACGCCGACCACCCGTACGTCGCCGAGGCGCAGGGGTACGGCATGGTCATCGCCGCGACGATGGCGGGGGCGGACCCGGACGCGAAGAAGATCTTCGACGGTCTGACCAAGTGGATGATCGACCACCCGTCCGCCATCAACCCGGACCTGCTCGCCGCCGAGCAGGACGTCAACTGCAACAGCGTCAACGGCGGTGACGGCGCGACGGACGGCGACATGGACGTCGCGTACGGGCTGCTGCTCGCCGACAAGCAGTGGGGCAGCTCCGGCACGTACAACTACAAGGCGCTGGCCCTGAAGCACATCGCCGCCATCAAGAAGGACGAGATCAACCCGTCGACGAACCTGCTGAAGCTGGGCGACTGGAGCAGCTCAGGCGACCAGTGGTACTACATCAGCCGTACGTCGGACTGGATGGTCGACCACTTCCGCGCCTTCCGCGCCGCGACCGGTGACGCCGCATGGGACACGATCCGCAACGCGCACCAGACGGCGCAGGCGAACCTCCAGTCGTCGTACGCGCCGAACACGGGGCTGCTGCCGGACTTCGTCGTCAACACCAACACCACGCCCAAGCCGGCGGCGGGCCAGGTCCTGGAGTCCCCCAACGACGGCGCCTACTTCTGGAACGCGTGCCGCACGCCCTGGCGCATCGCGGACGACGCGGTGACGAGCGGGGACGCCAAGTCCCTTGCGGCGGCGCGCAAGCTCAACACCTGGATCAAGTCGAAGACCGGCGGCGACCCAAACAAGATCGCCATCGGTTACAAGCTCGACGGCACGCAGATCGACGCGGGCAGCGAGGCGGCCTACTTCGCCCCGTTCGCGCTCGCGGCGATGACCGACCCGGGCAGCCAGGCGTGGCTCGACGCGCTCTGGAACAAGATGCTGGCGACGCCGATCGACACCAGCAGCTACTTCTCGGCGAGCATCCAGCTCCAGGTCATGATCACGGCATCCGGCAACCACTGGGTCCCGTAGCCGCCCCCGCCACCGACAAGGAGTTGTCATGCGACGAAGAGGACCGGTCCTGCTCGTCCTGTCCGGGCTGCTGTCCGTGCCCTTGATCGCCCTGCCGCAGGCGCAGGCCGCCGACGGTCTCGTCTCGACGGGCAAGCCGGCGACGGCGTCGTCCGTGGAGACCGGCGAGTTCCCGGCCTCGCTGGCCGTGGACGGCGACACGGGGACGCGGTGGGCCAGCCTGGAGGGCGTGGATCCGCAGTGGATCCGTATCGACCTCGGCGCGAGTCACACGATCTCGCGCGTCAAGCTGACCTGGGAGGCCGCGCACGCCAAGACGTACAAGCTCCAGACCTCGAACGACGGCACCAACTGGACCGACGTCTACTCCACCAGCACCGGCGACGGCGCGGTGGACGATCTGACGGTGACCGGCGCCGGGCGGTACGTCCGGATGCACGGGACCGCCCGTGGCACCTCGTACGGCTACTCCCTCTGGGAGTTCGAGGTGTACGGCTCCCCCGTCCCGGGCGGTGACACGACGGCGCCGAGCGTGCCGGGCGGGCTGCGTTCGACGGGCACGAGCGCGAGCAGCGTCTCGCTGGCGTGGGACGCGGCCACGGACGACGTGGGCGTGAGCGGCTACGACGTCTTCCGGGGCGGTACGAAGGTCGGGAGCACCTCGTCGACCTCGTACACGGACACGGGGCTCGCGGCCTCGACCGCGTACAGCTACACCGTCAAGGCGCGGGACGCGGCGGGGAACGTCTCCGGGGCGAGCACGGCGCTGGGCGTGAGCACGCAGTCGGGTGGCGGCGGCGGTCCGGTCGTCGACGTGTCGACGGCCGCGCAGCTGCAGAGCGCGCTGGCGAACGCCCAGCCCGGGCAGACGATCCGCCTTGCGGCGGGTGAGTACCGCGGTTCCTTCCAGACCCAGAAGGCGGGGACGGCGTCCGCGCCGATCACGCTGACGGGGCCGGCGGGCGCGGTGCTCGTCAACGACGGTCCTTCGGGCACCGGGCCTTCGTGCCCGGTCCCGACCGCCGGTGTCGACTCGGGCTACGGGCTCTGGCTGTACGGCGCCCCGTACTGGAAGCTCACCGGCTTCACCGTGAAGGAGTCGAAGAAGGGCGTCGTCCTGGACAACTCCCACCACGTGACGATCGACGGGCTGTCCGTGCACCACGTCGACGAGGAGGCGGTGCACTTCCGGCGCTCCTCGGCCGACGGAATGATCCAGAACTCGAGGATCAGCCACACCGGTCTCGTCCAGGCCGGCTACGGCGAGGGCGTCTACCTCGGCTCGGCCAACTCCAACTGGGCCTGCCACGGCAACCAGAACGGTGTGGACCGCTCCGACCGCGTCCAGGTCATCGGCAACACCTTCGGCCCGAACATCGCCGCCGAGCACATCGACATCAAGGAGGGCACCTCGAACGGCGTGATCCGCGGGAACACCTTCAACGGGACCGGGATCAGCGGCCAGAACTCGGCCGACTCGTGGATCGACGCCAAGGGCATCGGCTATCTGATCGAGAACAACACCGGGACGTTCTCCTCGCCCGGCACGTTCGCGAACGGGTACGAGACCCACAACCCGTCGACGTCCCCGTCGTTCCTGAACGGCTGCGGCAATGTGTGGCGCGGCAACCGCTCCGACCTCGGTGGGGTGGGTGCGTACGCCATCAAGATCACGTCGACGTCCAAGTGCAGCGCGAACCCGAACGTCGTGTACGCGTCCAACACGGTCACGAACGCGGGCAGCGGCCTGACGAACGTCCCCGTCACGCCCTGACCTCAGTCAGGTGTTACGACGCTTCGGCCGCCGCCTTGATGCGGCGGCCGAACGCGTCGGCGTCCTTGCGGGCGGCGGACAGGGCGAGGCCGACGAGGAGCTTGCCGATGCCGTGGCCCTCCAGGACGTTGTGGATCCTGACCCTGGTGCCGCCCTCCGGCAGGGGTTCGAGGTCGTAGCCGCCCTCACGGGCCATCACGATGTTCTTGGAGGTCTCGGCCCAGCGGATCCGGTGCGGCGCCTCGAACTCGGTGATGCGGAACTCGCGGGAGGTCGTCATCCCGGCGTCCTTCACCGTGCTGCGGAAGACGGTACCGACGGCTGTCGGGGTGTCCGGGACGCGTTCGATCTTCTGCACGCGGGGGCTGAACTTCGGGTCGTTGCGGCCGTCGGCGAGGAACGCGAAGACCTCGTCGATGGGGCGGTCGACGTCCGTCGTCGCCTCGAACTGTCCGGACATGAGCCCACTCCCTGGAGTCTTCGCTGCCGTGCGGCGATCGTACGGGCGGAGATCCCGCGCCGCGCTCCGGCGGCGCCGGTCGGGTGACCGGCGGCGCTCAGCGGCTCGTGGGGCTCAGCCCGTCGTCCATTCGATGTGGGGCGGGCGCACGGCGGCGCAGAGCGGCAGGCCGTGGGCGTCGGTCAGACCGAGCCGTCCTTCGGCCGCGCCCCGGTCGAGGGCGGACGCGGGAAGGTCGTCGAGGAAGAGCTTGGCCCGGCGGAACATGGTGAACGCGCCGCCCGGGGGCCACTCGCCCCAGGTGAGGTAGAGGAACCGCGCGCCGCGCTTGCCGTGGACGTACGGCCCGCGGAAGTCCCGGGTGCCGTCCGGTGCGAGCACCGTGGCCACGGTGAACTCCCACACCGCCTCGGCCGCGTCCCCCGGCACCGCGCCGTCGGGCTCGCGTCCGCGCTGCACGGCGACGTGGACGTCCTCGAACGTGCCGCAGGAGCGCCCCGGCAGTTCGCCGCCGACGATGCGCAGCGCGAGCGGTGTCCCGGCGGCGGCGCTCATTCCTTGCCCACCACGGCCTGGAGGAGGCCTGGGAAGGCCTCCTCGAACTCCTCGCGGCGCAGCCCGTTCATCCGGGAGGTGCCGACGTAGTGCTGCCGGATGAGGCCGGCCTCGCGCAGCACGTGGAAGTGGTGCGTGGCCGTGGACTTGCTGACGGGGAGGTCGATGGCCCCGCAGTTGAGGTCCTGGTCCGCGGCGTGCAGCACGCTGACGATCTGCCGGCGGACGGGGTCGACGAGGGCTTCCAGTACCTGTTGGAGGCCGATCGTGCGGAGGTCCGGGTGGGGCGGGACCCGGTCCTGCCCGCTGCGTTGTGGTGTCACCATCGGCTGTCTCGACCTCCCGCGCTCATCGTAGGGCACCCACCTGGTGGGCCGGGGCGGTGAAGGTGACGGCGGAGGCGGGGGTGGTGGTGTCGGCCTCGCGGCTGAGCGCCCAGGCCGCGACGCGGGAGACCGTGGTGGCGGGGACCGCGTCGGCGATGCCGGGGGCGGCCGGGATGTCGTGCGTGGCGTGGGCGTCGTACGGGAGGACGACGCGGTAGCCGAGCTCCAGGGCGGTGCGGGCGGTCGCCTGGACGCACATCTCGGACATCATTCCGCAGACGGCGAGGGAGCGTACGCCCGCGTCGGTCAGCAGGCCGCTCAGCGAGGTCCCCGCGAAGCTGTCGTCCCGGACCTTGCGGATCACCACCTCGGTGGGGCCGGGCTCGACGCGGTGGTGGAGTTCCCAGCCGGGGGTGTGGGGTTCGCAGTCCGCGCCGGGCGGGCCGTCGTTCTGCACGTGGACGATCAGGGCGCCGCCCTCGCGCGCCCGGGCGATCAGCGCGGCCGTGCGGTCCAGGAGGCGGCCGGCGGCCGGTACGGCGCCGGGGCCGGTGACGAAGGCCGTCTGGACGTCGACGACGAGCAGGGCTTCTGCGGGGTGCGGGCGAAGGGTCATGGCGTCATCCTGTCCGGCCGCGCGGGGCGCCTCCACGGGATTTCGCGGGGGCGGGGGCGGCACGTGGCGGGCGCCGCCGACCAGGCGTGATCCGGCGCACAGACCGGCCGGTAGGGGAGGCGGCGCGTGCTAGCGTCCGCGAGCGTGACAACCGCCCCCGGCGG
This sequence comes from Streptomyces sp. NPDC058579, assembly GCF_042718575.1. Lineage (NCBI taxonomy): Bacteria > Bacillati > Actinomycetota > Actinomycetes > Kitasatosporales > Streptomycetaceae > Streptomyces > Streptomyces sp. NPDC058579. Next base: position 55,735 of record NZ_JBHXPI010000034.1, on the reverse strand, counting down.
GCCGGGGCCCGCTTCCGCGACGGCTCCCGTCGGTTCCTGTCCGTACGGTGGGACGACCGGCGCCGAGGGCTCGCCGCTCCCGCTCCTCGATCAGCTGGACGTGTTCGGGGAGGACTTCGTCCGCGACCCGTACCCGTGGCTCGACGCGCTGCGGGACCAAGCGCCCGTCCATCGCGACGCCACCACGGGGCTCTGGCTCGTCAGCCGGTACGAGGACATCCGCCGGGTGCTGCTCGACCCGGAGGCGTTCCGGCCGGACAACGCCCAGCACGCGGTCACGCCGTTGAGCGTTCCGGCGCTCCGGCTGCTCGCCCGCGCCGGCTTCAGGCTGCGGCCCGCCCTCGCCAACAACGCGACCGAGAGCCACGCGGGGCTGCGGCGCGTCGTCACCCGGTTCTTCAACGCCCAGCGGGTCGCGGCGGCGGTGCCCGTCATCGAGCGGGTCGCGGGCGAACTCCTGGACGCCGTACGGGCGGAGCTCGACGGGCAGGGCGGCAGCGACCTCTTCGGCACCTTCGCGCACACGCTCCCCTGCCGGGTCATGATGGAGCTGCTTGGCATCGACGGTCTGGCACCGGCGACCCTGGTGCGCTGGAGCGACGCCTCCCTGGAGCTGTTCTACGGACGTCCGACGCCGGAGCGGCAGATGGAACTGGCCGCGCTGGTCGGTGAGTTCCATCAGTGGCTGACCTCGGTCGTGACCGACCGGACCGCACCGCCGGACAGTTTCGTCGGCGCGCTGGCCCGTCACCGGCTGCCGGACGGCGAGCCGGTGGACGTGGCTACGGCTGTCGGCGCGTGCTTCTTCGTCTTCATCGCCGGGCAGTCCACGACCGGCCAGCTCATCGCCACGGTTCTGCGGGGCGCGCTGGCCGAACCCGGCCTGTGGCGGCGTGCGGCGCACGAGGAGGGCCTGGCCGAGGCCTGGGTCGAGGAGGTGCTGCGCCGCGAACCGCCGGTGACGACCTGGCGCCGGGTGACGGCGGCGCCGGTGGAACTGGGCGGCGTACGGCTCCCCGCCGGAGCCGAGCTGCTGCTGATGCTCCTGGGCAGCGGCTCCGACCGGGAGGTCTTCGACGCCCCGGAACGGATGCTCCCCGCCCGCGAGAACGTCCGCCACCATCTGTCCTTCGGCGCCGGCCGCCACCGCTGCCCGGGCGCGTCCCTGGCGCGTACGGAGGCCGCCGTCGCGCTGCGCGCGGCGGCCCGCCGGCTCCCCGGTCTTCATCTGACCCCGGGCGCGCCGCTTCCGCCGGTCCTGGACCTGCTCTCGTTCCGGGCACCGCTCGAAGTGCGGGTGAGCGTCGCTCCGTAGTGAGCCCGGTCAGCGGTCAGACGGGGAGCTTGGCGCAGCGCCGGCAGGCGCGGGCGGAAGGCGCGGTCAGCGCGTGCGAGGCCGCCGCGAGGGCACAGGCGGTCGCGATCAGGGGCCAGGCGGCGGTCATGAAGGCGGCGACGGCCAGGGAGAGGGTCGCCACGGCCATCGACACGCTCGCCGTGGTGCCCGTCCAGGCGACCAGCAGCGGCAGCCGGTGCGGGACGCGCACATGACGCGCGAGGGGGCCGCTGGCCGCGAGGGCGGTCGCGGCGAGCAGGGCGGCGACGCCCGCGACGGCGGCCAGGGACTGGGCCGTACCGGCGAGCAGTCCGTCCTGGCCGGTCCCCGTGGCGAGGAGCGCGTACCAGCAGGCGAGGAGCAGCGGAGCGACGAGGACGACGGAGCGGGCGGTGTGGCGGGCCTGGGCGACCGTCAGTTCGCGCTGGCAGGCGGGTGCGAGCTCGGCGGGGCTGCCGAACTCCCGTACCGCCTCCTTGACCGCGTCCTCGTAGGCGGCCCCTTCGTGGGTCAGGGCCTCGGCGGTGTCGATGAGCCCGCCGCGTACTTCCTCGACGAGGCGCGCCTTGGCTTTGGGCGGGCCGTGCAGGGCGCTCAGGAGTTCCGCGACGTAGGCGTCGACGGGGTCGGTCGGGTCGGCGGTCGGGCCGGTGAGGTCGGTCGCGCCTGTGGGGTCCACGGCGGCGCTCATGTCGCTGGGCCGGGGCTGACGGCCGGGTTCAGGACCGAGCCGATGGCCGCAGTGAACTCGTGCCAGGCCGCCCGCTCCCCCGCGAGGCTCTCGCGGCCCGCGTCGGTGAGTTCGTAGCAGCGCCGACGGCGCTCGCCGACGGCGTCCCAGCTGCTGCTCAGCAGCCCGATCCGCTCCAGCCGGTTGAGCGCCGGGTAGATCGTGCCCGTGCGCAGGTCGAGCACGCCTCCGCTGCGCTGCTGGACCGCGGTGATGATCGCGTACCCGTGCAGCGGCCCCTGCTCCAGTACGGCCAGCAGCAGTCCGTCGAGGTGCCCTCGCACCGCATCCGCCCTCATGAGTAGGCAGCCTACACACCAGAGGAGTAGACATGCTATCTATTGGCAGCCAACACATACATCCTCGGCTGGAGAGGCCTGCGGTGACCAAGCTGCTGCTGTCCGTACATGTCCTCGCGGCGATCCTGGTGGTCGGACCGATCACCGTGGCCGCGTCACTGTTCCCCCGATACGCGCGCCAGGCCTCGCCGGTCGCCGCGCTGCTGCACCGGATCTGCCGGGGGTACGCCGTCGCCGGTGTCGCCGTCCCGGTCTTCGGGCTCGCTACCGCGCTCCAATTGGGCGTCCTCACCGACGCCTGGCTGCTCACGTCGCTTGCGCTCACGGCGATCGCCGCGGCCGTCCTGGCGCTGGCGATACTGCCCGGCCAGCGGCTCCTCCTGACCGGCGGTGAAGGCGACGGGGATACGACCGGCGCCTCGCGCGCGACCGCCTCGCGCCTCGCCATGCTCACGGGGGTCTTCAACATCCTCTGGGCGGTCGTCGTCGTCCTCATGATCGTCCGCCCCGGCTCGACCACGGGAGCGTGACGGCCGTGCGCACCCTGCGCATCGCGGCCGGCGTGGAGGCGGCCTCCCTGGTGGCCCTCCTGGTCAACCTGCTCACCACGCACACACCCGCGGTCTCGTCGCTCGTCGGCCCGCTGCACGGCACGGCGTATCTCGTCACCATCGCGGCCGCCTGGCCGGCGCCCGGCGCACGGTGGCCGTCCGTCATCCCCGGCGTCGGCGGGCTCCTGGCCCTGCGCCGACTGCGGGGCGTCCGTCAAGCCGCCTAGCTGGGCATGGTGTTGGCTGGTGGGTGACACGCGCCCATGGTTCGTACGAGGAGTCGACATGCGTCCGGCCGACCAGCCCGCCACACCCCCGCCGCATCGCAACGCCCAGCCGCCGTCCGCGCAGGCCTCGCTCGGGGCCGGTGTCGTGGTGACCGACGCGGCCGGGCGGGTGCCGCTCGGGCTCCATCCGAGCGGCACATGGGAGCTGCCCGGCGGAAAGGTCGACCCGGGCGAGTCCATCGAGCGGGCGGCCGTGCGCGAACTCGCCGAGGAGACCACCCTCGTGGCCGACGTGGCCGATGTCGACGTCGTCGGGATCCTGCTGGACTCGCTGACGTCGACGGAGCTCACCCGGCTGACGGCGGTGGCGGTGGTACGGGCCTTCAGCGGCACCCCGGTCGTCGCGGAGCCGGACAAGATCGAGCGCTGGGAGTGGACCCCCCTCGACCGACTCCCGCGGACGATGTTCGCGCCCTCCGCCCAGGCGCTCAGGACGTGGCGACCGGAACTGCCCATCGAGGAGGGGCCGTTCCACCGCTACGCCATGGCTCCGGCGGCTCCACCGAACCCCTAGTCGCATAATTGAATAGGTCGGGTGTTGAATACCGTCGAGGGCGCGTCGCACGAGGCGCGTCACCGCACGGAGGAGCAGCAGGCGTATGCACACCGGCCCGTACGAGCGTTACGTCGCCCTGGGCGACAGTCAGACCGAAGGCCTCGGGGACGGCGACGACAGCACGGGGCTGCGCGGTTGCGCCGACCGCCTCGCGGAGCTGATGGCGACGGGCAGTCCGGGACTCGCCTACGCCAACCTGGCCGTCCGGGGCAGGCTCGCGGGGCAGGTGCGCGCCGAGCAGCTCGGCCCGGCGCTCGCACTGCGGCCCGACGTGGCCACGGTGGTCGCGGGGATGAACGACCTGCTCAGGCCCCGTTTCGACGCGGACGAGACGGCCGGTCACCTTGAGGCGATGTTCGCCGAGCTCACCGCCGGAGGCGCACGGGTGGCGACGGTGACGTTCCCGGACCTCGGGCGGCTCGTCCCGATCGCGCGGCCGTTCGGCTCCCGTGTCGTCGCGCTCAACGCGCGGATCCGCGAGGCGGCGGCCCGGCACGGTGTGGTGGTCGCCGAGACCGACCGGAACCCTGTGGTGACCGACGCCCGGCTGTGGAGCCCGGACCGGCTGCACGCGAGTCCGCTGGGTCATGCGCGGATCGCCGCCGCCGTGGCCGACGCCCTCGGGCTGCCCGGCAGCGACGATTCCTGGACGCGTCCGCTGCCGGCGGCGCCCGGCGCGCGTCCGTCGGGCCCGCGCGGGGCGCTCGACGAGGCGCGGTGGGTCGCGGGTTTCCTCGGCCCGTGGATCGGCAGGCGCCTGCGCGGCCGGTCCTCGGGGGACGGCCGCACGGCGAAGCGTCCCGACCTCATGCCGGTCGGGAACGGGCAGGTCAGGACTGCGAACGGTCGGCCTTCGCGGCCTTCTCCGCCTGCTTCTCCTTGATGCGGACCGCTTCCTTGCGGACGTCGGCCTGGGTGGCGCGCTCCTTCTGGAGCCACTCCGGGGCTTCCTGCTTCAGGGCCTCGATCTGCTCGGTGGTGAGGGCCTCCGTGATGCCGCCCCGGGCGAGGCCGGAGACGGAGATGCCCAGCTTCGCCGCGATCACCGGGCGGGGGTGGGGGCCGTTGCTGCGGAGCTCGCGGAGCCACTCGGGCGGATCGGTCTGCAGGGCGTTCAGCTCGGTGCGCGAGACGACACCCTCCTGGAACTCGGCGGGGGTGGCCTCAAGGTACACACCCAGCTTCTTTGCCGCGGTCGCGGGCTTCATCGTCTGGGTGGTCTGGTGCGACGTCATGGTGTCCAGGGTATCGAGCGTATGAACCACCTGTGACCACGGCGGGTAACCTGGCGGGGTGACTGGCCAGGAAGAACCCTCCTCGTTCCGGCTCGCGTACGTCCCGGGAGTGATGCCCACGAAGTGGGTGCGGATCTGGAACGAGCGGCTCCCGGACGTCCCGCTGACCCTCGTCCAGGTTCCGGCCGCCGAGGCCTTCGGGCTGCTGCGGGGCGGCGGCGCGGACGTCGGCCTCGTACGCCTGCCCGTCGACGACCCGGACCTCAGCGCGATCCCCCTCTACGTCGAGACGACGGTCGTCGTCGTGCCGAAGGACCATGTGGCCGCGGCGGTCGAGGAGGTGTCGCCGGAGGACCTGGCCGACGAGATCGTGCTGCATCCGCTCGACGACACCCTGGACTGGGAGCGCCCGCCGGGGCTGCCGGCCATGGAGCGCCCGGCGACGACGGCGGACGCGATCGAGCTCGTGGCGGCGGGCGTGGGGCTGCTGGTGGTCCCGCAGTCGCTGGCGCGGCTGCACCACCGCAAGGACCTCACCTACCGGACGCTGCGGGACGCGCCCGAGTCGCGGGTCGCCCTGTCCTGGCCGCAGGCCGAGCCGACCCCGGACCTGGTGGAGGAGTTCATCGGGATCGTCCGGGGCCGGACCGTGAACAGCACCCGGGGCCGCGCCCAGACTCCCCCACAGCCGAAGGCCGGGGCCAAGGCCAAGGCGAGCGACAAGGCCAAGCGTCCGGAGCGGAGCACCGGGGGCAGGCCCGCGGCCAAGGGCGGCGCCAAGGGGGCGAAGGGCGTCAAGCGCGGCGCCAAGCCCGGGAAGCCGCGCCGCAGGTCGTAGCCCCCGGGGTGGCATTCATGGCCCGGGACGCGCCGTAGACCGTACAGGGCAACCGGACGGTATAAGGCGCGGATCTGCGTCCCCGC
>NZ_JBHXPI010000034.1:0-49807 GCF_042718575.1 Streptomyces sp. NPDC058579 | reverse complement strand
GGCCGACACGCGCGCCCCCACGCCGGGCCCGCCGCGCCGCCGGACGTCGCCGGGGGGGGGTAATTCTGGCCCGGGGCCCCGCCTTCGCCCGCCCTCACCCCCCGCGGGACCCCCGCCGCGGATCTGCGTCCCCGCCGCTGAGCCTGGGCGGTCGTGCCGTCTCAGCCGAGGCGGATGTGGTCCACCGCCCAGTACCAGTTGTTTCCGGCGTCGTACATCCGGAAGCGGAGGGTCACCGTCCTGGCGCCCGCCGGGACGGTGAATTCCTTGGAGACGGCCGTGTTCTCCGCGTCCGGTGAGCCGGGGCCGTAGCTCAGGAGGACCTGCTCCTGGCCGGTGTCGAAGACGGCGCGGACCTCGGCCTTCTGGTTGCCCTCCTGGCGGTAGTGCGAGTCGAGGTCGAGCCGCAGCGTGGTGGTGCCGGCCGGGACGGGGACGGCCGGGGAGACGAGGGTCGAGTCGAACCGGCCCTTGGCCGCGGGCGCTCCGGTGTCGTCCCAGTCGTCCGGGTCGGCGACGGCGACGACGCCCAGGCCCCGGGTGAAGTTCGGGCGGTTCTGGGCGCCGCCCGACCAGGCGCGCCGGGTGTGGAAGGTCCAGCCCTGGAACATGGGTGTGCCCTGCGGCATCGCGGCGGCGTTGACGACCGACCAGCCCTCGGGTGCGGTCGCCGTCCAGCCGAGCACCTGGCCGCGCTTGACGAGCTTGCCGGCGAGCGACTGGAAGTCCTCACCGAGCAGGTGGCCGGTCATGGCGGGGGCGATCCGGGCCTGGATCTCGCCGTCGGCGAGGCGCAGTCCGTCGGCGGCGCGGGCCCGGGCGACGGCGAGCAGCCGGGCCGCGCCGTACGGCTCGGCGTCGGCGGGGGCGGTGACGTCCCAGCTCGCGGTGGATGAGGAGCCGGGCGCCAGGGTCTGCGGCGGGGTGTCGGCGACGGCCTTGACCGTCCAGCCGGCCGGTGCGGCGAACCGGGCCCGGACGTCGTGGAGTTCGACGGGTCCTCGGTTGGTGACCGTTGCCGTGAAGCGGGCCGTGCCGCCGCCTGCGACGACGGGTTCGTCCCCGGCGGCCGTGGTGACCTCGACGGCCAGGGCGTCGGGCAGCCCCATCGCGGGGTCGGTGACACCGGCCTGGCGGTCGGCGAACCGTCCGGCGAAGCGGCGCAGGTAGAGCGGGTCGTCGGCGGCGCTCACGGCGATGTCGTACCAGCGTGCGGCGGGCACGCGCACGGTCACGGTGCGGTCGTCGCGGGCGCCCACGCGGACCTCCTTGACTCCGCCGCCGTACGCGAGGTCGCCGACGAGGACGGTGCGGGCGCGGCGGCCCCGGTTCTTGATCTCGATCTCGATCTCGGGGCGGCGGTCGTCGTGGTCCTCGGAGAGGCGGACCTCCAGCGCGTCGTCGGCGGCGCCGCGCAGGTGCCAGAGGTAGCCGTTGGGGCCGTGGACGCGCAGGTCGTAGCCGTCGGCGGCGGGGCGGCTGCCGGAGAGCTCGGAACGGGCGCCGACGGTGTAGTGGTCGGGCCGGGTGCCGGGCTCGGGGTAGACCTGGAAGACGGCGGCCTGGCGGCCCTTGTTGCGGAAGTCCAGTTCGATCCGGCCGTCGCGGAGCCGGGAGCGGAGGGAGAGGGCGTACGGCACGGGCCGGGCGGGCCGGGTGCCGCGCTGCTGCTTCGGGAAGAACTGCGGGGAGGGCACGGCGATCGACGGCTTCCCGGCGGCGGCCTGGCCCTTGGCCACGTTGCCGCTGGTGTCGGGGAGTTCGGGCCAGTCGATCTCCTCGCCGGAGAAGTCGAAGACGGAGGTCAGGTCGCCGGTGACGGCCCGTCGCCACTCGCTGATCTGCGGCTCGTGGACGCCGAAGCGGCGCTCCAGAAACTTGATGACGGAGGTGTGGTCGAGGACGGCGGAGTCGACCGCACCTCCCCTGGTCCAGGGCGAGACGACGAGCATCGGGACCCGGATGCCGAGGCCCATGGCGTGGGGTCCGGAGACGAGGGTCTCGCCCGCGGGCAGGGTCGTGGACCATTCCAGGGTGCCGTCGGCGGCCTTCACGCGGTAGCGGCCGTCCTGGGCGACGACACGCATCGCGGTGGAGCCGTCGGCCTTCTGGACGCGGACCACGACCTCGCCGTCGACGGACATGGTGGCCTTGCCCCGGTCTGCGGAGAGCGGCGGGACCGGGGGCATGCAGTGGTCGAAGAAGCCGCCGTGCTCGTCGTAGTTGAGGATGAAGACGGTCTTGGCCCAGACGTCCGGGTGGTCGGCGAGGGCCTCGACGAGGCGGGCGGTGAGGTGCTCGCCGTTCGGCGGCGGCCAGCTGGCGTGCTCGGAGAGCGCTTCGGGGGCGACGATCCAGGAGACCTGGGGCAGCCGGTCGGCGGCGATGTCGGCGCGGAAGGCCTCGACGAGCGCGTCGCCCATCTTGTGGCCGTCCTTCTCGTCGGCGGCCGCGCCGACCCGGGCCATGCCCTTGTCGTACAGCGGCTCGCCGGGCTTGGCCTGCTGGAAGGGCTTGAACCAGGCGAGGGCGTTGTCGTCGTAGTTGTCCCGGGCCTGGTACGTCTTCCAGCTGATCCCGGCCTTCTCCAGGCGTTCGGCGTAGGTCGTCCAGGTGTAACCGCCGGGTATGTAGCTGTTGTTGTAGACGACCGTGTCGTCGACGGTGCCGCCGCTCGTGCCCGTCATGAAGTGGTCGCGGTTGGTGTTGGTGTTGCACTGCACCGAGGCGTGGTACTGGTCGCAGACGGTGAACGTGCTGGCCAGGGCGTTGTAGAACGGCATGTCGGCGGGCTCGTAGAAGCCGTGGCCCAGCCAGCCGCTGGAGCGGCCGGTGACGAAGCCGTCGGCGCGGCCGTCGTTCCAGAGCGGGAAGGAGTCGACGAAGCCGAAGGCGGGCGCGCCCTGGCGGTAGGCGTTGGTGTGCGCCGCGTTCATCGCGAAGGGCACCAGATAGCCTTCGGCGCGGGAGGGGTCGGGCTGGTGGAAGACGGACCGGCCGTTGGCGCCGCGGATCGCGGTGCGGTCACCGAGTCCCCGGACGCCGGGCAGGGTGCCGAAGTAGTGGTCGAAGGAACGGTTCTCCTGCATCAGGACGACGACGTGCTCGATGTCCTTCAGCCGGCCGGGCCGGGCGGGGGCGGCGAGCGCCTCGCGGACGCTGAGCGGCAGCGCGCCGAGGACGGCCGCTCCGGCGGCGCCGCCGAGCAGAGTGCGGCGGGAGACGTCGGGGGGCGAGGGCATGGCAGGTGCTCCTTCGGGTGTCGCTTCGGGACCTCGCTTCGGTCCAGACCCGTTATGTGTAGGTGATATGAGGGTCCGGATTCCGCGTCTTCGGTGAACGGCGGACGAACACACTCCGCGCTACTCGGGGGTACGGGAACGCCGTCGCCCCCCGCGGGTGGCCGGGGGCGACGGTTCGGAACGGGCCGGTCAGGCGGTGGTCACCAGGCGACCGGAAGGCGTTCGGGGATGCGCTTCATGAAGCGGGTCCGCCAGACGAGTTGGTCGACCGGGACCGCGAGGTGCAGGTCCGGCATCCGTTCGAGCAGGACCTCCAGGGCGATCTCGGTGTGCTTCTTGCCGAGGGCCGTGGCCGGGCAGTAGTGGCCGCCGCCGCCGAAGGAGAGGTGGGTACCGGCGTTCGGCCGGGTGATGTCCACGGTGTGCGGGTCGGGGAAGACGGCCGGGTCGGTGTTGGCCGCCTCCACCAGGACCAGGAGGAGTTCTCCCTTCCGCACCTCGACGTCCCCGAGCGTGACGTCTTCGAGGGCGAGGCGCGGGAGCCCGTCGGCGATGGACAGGTTGACCCGGAGCAGTTCGTCCACGGCGGAGGACAGATGCTCCGGCTCCTTGCGCAGCCGCTCCCAGACGTCGGGGTTCTGGAGCAGGGAGAAGAGGGCCATGGTGAGGAAGCCCATGGTGGAGATCACGCCCGCGCCGAAGAAGGTGACGCCGACGGTGGCGAGCATCTCGTCGGTCAGGTGGGCGTAGTCGGGATTCCCGCGCAGGGCCGCGAGTTCGGCCATGAGCCCGGTGGTCGCCGGGTCGTCGAGCCGCTCGACCATGTACGCGATGTCACGGTCCCAGTTGAGCCGGGCGCCGGTGACGGGGCAGGCCGAGTTCATGAACGCGATGTCCAGGCTGGCGGCCAGGCGCGGCGCGTCGGACTCGGGGATGCCGAGGATCCGGCAGTGCAGGTGCTCGGCGTACGGGCTGGTGAACCGGGAGCGCAGGTCGACCGGCGCTCCGTAGGCGAGGAGGTCGTCGACCAGCGCGGTGGCGTGGCCGCGCATCCAGTCGGTCAGGCCGTCCGTCTTGGGGTTGATGGCCTTGAGGACGGCCTTGCGCAGTCCGGCGCCGGTGATGTTGCCCATGTTGTTGACCACCTCGGGCGGGATGGTCAGGGCGTACTGCCGGGGCGCGCCGGGCGCCGAGGTGTCCTTGAGCGAGAACCTCGGGTCTTCGAGGACCTGCTTGCAGAGCTCGTAGGACGAGACGAGCCATGCCTCGTCGCCGGCGATCGTACGGACCCGCTTGACCGGTTCGGCGCGCAGGGACTCGATCTCGGGCGGCAGGCGGTCGCCGCGCGCGGAGAACGGGAAGTCGAGGAGCGTGTCAGTGGTCATCGTGGTCTCCGAGCATGGGTGTGACGATGGCGTGGCCCTGGTTGCGGGAGGCGCGCAGTCCGGAGCCCCTGGAGTAGAGGAGTTCGGCCATCGGCAGGAGCTGGTGGTAGCAGTTCAGGGAGGAGGGGACACCGAGGATCGCGGGGGTGTCCAGGAAGAGCGGTGCCTCGGCGCAGATGTACTGGAGGCAGACCTCGCGCTGGCGGGCGGTGGGGGTCTGTCCTTCGAGGACCTTGGAGGAGAGGAACGCCCCGACGAGCCGGTCGCAGGTGGCGAGGAACTCGGCGTCGGTGGCGAGCAGATCGTCCAGGTGTTTGCGCAGGTGCCGGTAGGCCGGGATGTCGAGGAGCGCGGACATGGGGCGCCCTCGGAGCCGTTCACCACCGGGGTCGATGGCGGCGACGGCGTTGTTGACCTTGGCGCGGACGCCGCGGAGGTTCTTGACCGCTTTGCGGCGGGCTTCGTCCGGCGGGTAGCCGAGAGCCTCGTACATGTCGGCGACGTGCAGGTCGGTGTAGATGAGGTCGACCTGTTCGAAGCCGCGGAGTCCCCAGGCGGCGAGGTCGGCCACCCGCTGGGCGGAGAAGTAGCCGTTGCCCGGGGAGATGCCGATGACCGCGTGGTCGCCTTCGGTGTGGATCACTTGGCAGTGCTGCGTGTACGGCTGGACCTTGAAGCTGTCGGTCGCTGTCGTCGTCAAGTGAAGAGATGTCCTTCGGGCCGCTAGTCCCGTCGGGGCCTTGTGCCCCTGGTGTGGCGGCGACGGCATGAAGTTACCGGCGATCTCCACAGAGTGACGATTCTGCGCCTGAGGTGGCTGGATACTTTCGGTACGTGACGTGATTTGACGCACCATCCCGGCAGGGAGCGATGAATTCCGGTCACTCCGGACAGGCTTCACCGCTGACCGGACGCACGGCGACCGGCCTCGCCTGTCCGAAGGCGTCGAAGTCTTCGGAGCGGCGAGGCCGGTGGCCTGGAACGGGCGCTACATAGAGCCGGTGGGTACCCGGCCGAAGACCCGGCCGCCGAGGTCGATTCCGGCGATCGCGCCGTTCTCGTCACGGGAGAAGAAGCCCCGCTGCCCCGCGAGGCCGCCGGCGGTCACGATGAACTCGTCGCCGTCGCCGGGCAGGAGCCCCATGGCGGCCGGCTCGTAGTCCGCGGGCATCTCGAAGTCGGCCGCCGCCCGGATCTCCGGCTTGATCACGGCCCCGAGGGTCAGCCCCGCCGCGTCCGTGCCGACGGTGAGGATCATGCCGTCGTTCTCGTACGCCCCGACGAGGTCCCGCGCCCCCGCCTCGTCGTACGGCAGCGGCTCCGGGTCCTTGTCGACGACGCCCAGGTAGTGCTCCAGGGCCCAGCGGACGGCCGACCGGTTGAACGGGATGCCTTCCGCGCCGGAGTTGGACATGGCGACGACGGCGAAGTTCCGCTCGGGGACGATCACCAGCTCCACGAACTGGCCGTTGGTCGAACCGCCGTGCTCGATCGTCCGCACACCGTCCACCTCGCGCAGGAACCAGCAGATGCCGAAGCCGTCGCCCAGGTTGCTGCCGCGCAGCTCGACCGTCTGCTCGCGCATCCGGTGCAGCACCTCGGTCGGCATCAGCCGCTCGCCGCTCTCCGTACGGCCGTCGCCGATCTGGAACCGCGCCCAGCGCAGGACGTCCGTCGCCGAGGAGGCGAGACCACCGCCGGGGTTGTTGCCCCGGGTGAGCCGCCACTCCCTCGCGACGGCCAGGTCGCCGTCCTCGTCGGGGTTGTGGCCCACGGCGAACCGACGGGTCATGACCTCCGCCGTCCCGAAGAAGCTGTCGGTCAGCCCCAGCGGCTCGAACAGGAGCGAGGCGACGGCCCGCTCGTACGTCAGCCCCGTGACGTTCTCCAGGACGCGGCCGAGCAGGTTGAACGCGGCCTGGCTGTACGAGGCGCGCTCCCCGGGCGCGCCGATGAACTTCAGGTCGGCCATCTTCGCCACGAAGCCGGCCAGGGCGTCGTCGCCGTCACCGGTGTCGACGATGATGTTCCAGTCGAGGCCCGAGGTGTGGTTGAGCAGGTTGAGGACGGTGATCTCGGCCGCGGCCTTCTCGTCGGCGAGGACGAGCTCGGGAACGTACCGGCGCACCGGCGCGTCCAGTTCGATCCGGCCGTCGGCGACCAGCCGCATCAGGGCGGTCGCCGTGAAGGTCTTGCTCGTGGAACCCAGCTGGAAGAGCGTGTCCTTGTCGACCGGCAGCGGGTTGTCCAGGCTCGTCACGCCGTGGCTCGCGAAGGCCTCCCGGCCGTCGGCCCACACACCCACGATGCCACCGGGGATGCTGTGCTTGACGCCCATCTGCTCCACGAACTCGGCCAGCTGGGACGGGGAAGAGGACTGGGCCTGGGACTGCTCGACGCTGTTGGCGCTCATGGCGTGTGCTCCATATCGGGTGTCGTCGTTCTCGATGACCACGACGATGCCCGGGCGCGCTGACAGCGTGCCGACCGCGCGCTGACAGCGGCTGACCGGCGGCGGCCGGTGCTGTCAGCGACGCCACCGCGGCCGGCGGTCAGCCCGCGATCTTGGCCGCCGGTCCCATGACGATGACGGGTTCCTTGGCCGGGTCCAGGGCGAGCAGGAGCTCTCGCATGACGTCGGCGGTGAGGGAGATACAGGCCTGGGTGGGTCCGCCGTGGTCGACGTGGACCCAGACGCCGCCGCCCTTCTCCATGCCCTGCGGCCGCTCCTGGTTCAAGGGGGTGGTGCCCGGGACTCGGTTGTAGTCGATGGCGATCACGTGGTCGAAGGAGCCCTCCAGGGGTTCGCCGAGGAACCCGACGCCCGGGGAGACGAACAGCTCGTCCTCGTCGTAGGGCAGCTTCGAGCCGGGGTCGGGCAGCCTTCCGCCCGCGTCACCGAGCCGGAACACCCCGGTCGGGGAGCGCAGATCGCCGGCCCAGTGGTCGTCGGTCCAGCCGCGCAGGGCGTTGTGCGCGGTCCACGGCCCGCCGGTACGGCGCCACTTCCCCGCCGTGTCCCGCTCGTAGAGAGAGGCCGTGGCCACGGTGGAGTCCTGGGACTCGCCGGTCACGACGAACACCTGGCTCGTGCCGTCCGGGATCCGCGTCAGGGTCGCGGGGCCGACCCCGGGCGGCGCGGCGGGCACCTGCGGCTTGGGGGCGCGCGGTGGGAGGGGCGGGGCCTGCGCCCCGGTGTTCTTGGCGGCGGCCCGGGCGCCGCTCGACGCGTCCGGGGAGGCGGATTGGTCGGACACCTTCAGGTATCCGATGAGCGCGAGGGTCGCGCAGAGCGCGGCGGTCAGCACGCGCGGGCCGGGGCGGACGTTCCTGACATGCATGGGGCGGCATCCTCCGACGCTCGCGGACGGCAATGCCGTGATACGTACCCGATCCGCGCCCGCGCCTGTCGGCAGAGCCGCGCACTCACCCGACCGGTGCAGAGCGGAGGCCGATCGCCCGGGCTACGGTGGCCCGCTGAAGCCCCGTCAGGAGTGCCAGGGTGCCAGGAGTGTCAGGCCGTGGCGGTGGGGGTCTCGTCGAGTTCCCAGGCGTGGCGCTTGAAGTCACGGGCGAAGTCGGGGTGGTCCTCCCAGTTGCGGGCGACTCCGCGCAGGACGTCCCAGTTGTGCTCCAGGGCCTGGTCGATGATGTGGCGGAGCGCCTGGTCGGCGGCCGCCCGCTGCTCGGCGAGGCCCTTGACGGCCGCGGCGGCCTTCACCGTGCCGAGGAGGGCCCGCAGGGCGCGTGAGGTGTCGTCCATGCCGAATCCGTGGTCGCTGCCGTTCGCGGGGTCGAACAGCGGCCGGAGACGGTCCTCGATGAAAGCGGTGATCCGCTCGAAGTGCCGCACGTCCATCGGGTTCTCATCTCCTGCGTCGGGGGCGCGACGGGGGTCGCGTCGGGGTGAGTCGCGTCTGCACCGTCATTATCCCGTGCGCGTCACGGGAGCGACGGCGGGGCCATCCGCGCGCCGCGCCAGAGCGCGTGAGCGGGGATCGGGCCCTCGGTGCGGTCCCGGGGGACGTCCCAGACGTGCACGGTGGGGATGGTCGGGACGTCGAGGTCGGAGGGGCCGGCGAGTGGGGCCCAGCCCGGGTCGCCGGTGGCGGCGAAGGCGGACCAGGCGTCGACCATCCGGCGGGACAGGGCACGGTCGTCGGCGTCGGCGGGGCCTCCGGTCAGGAAGTCGACGCCCGTGGCGTCCAGGGTGCCGAGGGCGAAGGGCACGTCAGCGGCGTGCCAGGCGCGCACCGGGCTGCCGTCGGGCCGGGTACGGCGCCGGTCGAACCGCGACAGGAACGTGCGCCCGCCACCCGCGCGGGCGTGCGCCTCGGCGAGGCGGACGGTGGGCAGGGTGAAGACCGCGTCGCCCGCGAGCGCGAGGAAGACGTCGAGCACCGGCGCTCCGGGCATGAGGGTCCGGTAGGCGGCGACGAGGTCGGAGGGGATGCCGTAGGCGGCGGCGAACCGGGCGAGTCCGTCCTCCGTGGCGACGGGCGGCATGGCTCCCACCTGGCGCATGAGCCAGTACTCCTCGGTGGTGTGGCAGACGAGGAGGTCGACGTGACCGCCGACGGGCGGGCCTTCGAGGGGGTCCCGGTCCAGCAGGACACCGTCGAGTACGGGGCCGTAGAGGACGGTGTCGTAGTGGAGGAATCCGGCCGACGGATCGCCCGCGTACCGTGCCACCACGCGGTCCGATGCCTCCACGAGCTCCTTCGGGGTCGCGGAGAGCAGGCCCTCGGCGGTCGGCGCCGCGCCCGCGGCCTCGGCCACCTCGCGGGCCAAGCGCGCGGCGAACTCCGGCGGGAAGAACGCGTCGGGGACGCTGTGCGCGATGGCGCGGTGGAAGAGTCCTTCGGCTCGCGCGACGCTCATCAGGCAGGCGATCGAGCCGCCGCCCGCGGACTGCCCCGCCACCGTGACGTTGTCCGGGTCGCCGCCGAAGGCCGCGATGTTCTCGCGCACCCACTCCAGCGCGGCGATCTGGTCGAGCAGTCCCCTGTTGTCGGGGAAGCCGGGCACATGGCCGAAGCCCTCGAAGCCGAGGCGGTAGTTGCAGGTCACCACGACCGTGCCGGCTCTGGCCAGGGCGGAGCCGTCGTAGTCGGGCTGGGCTGAGGAACCGAAGGTGTAGGCACCTCCGTGGATCCAGAACAGAACGGGCAGAGGTCCGGAACTCTCCTCCAGTGCCCAGACGTTGAGCGTGAGAACGCCTTCGTCGTCCGGGTTCCAGACCGGGGATCCGGGCAGTTCCGCCGACTGCGGGGCCACCGGGCCGAAGCGGGTGCAGTCCCGCACCTCGTCCCAGGCCGCCGCCGGCCGCGGTGCCCGGAAGCGCCCGGCGCCGAAGGGCGGCGCCGCGTACGGAATGCCCAGCGTGATCCGCAGCCCGTCGGCGACGGCGCCGCGCACCGGGCCCTTGTCCGTCTCGACGGTGTGGTCGGCGACGCCCGTACGCACAGGTGGAACTCCTTCTCGACGCCGTCGGCCCTTCCGCGCGGCAGCACACCCTCGCACGTGCGGCCCGGACCGGACAATCGGTTAAAGATCTTCCAAGGCGGCCGGGTCCAGGGCGGCCCCGAGTGCGGATTCGTCCAGCTCAAGGGGCTGTTCGGCCCAGATGACCTTGCCCTCGGCGGTGTAGCGGGTGCCCCAGCGCCGGGTGAACTGGGAGATCAGGAAGAGCCCTCGGCCGCCCTCGTCGGTGGTGCGGGCGTGGCGCAGGTGCGGCGAGGTGCTGCTGGCGTCGAAGACCTCGCAGATCAGGGTGCGTTCGAGGATGAGGCGCAGCCGGATGGGTCCGGAGGCGTGCCGGATGGCGTTGGTGACGAGTTCGCTGACGACGAGTTCGGTGGTGAAGGCCAGTTCCTCCAGGCCCCAGGCGGCGAGCTGGCGGGCTGCCATCACCCGGGCGCGGGCGACGACGGCAGGGTCGGCGGGCAGGTCCCACAAGGCGACCTGTCCGGCCGCGAGGCCGCGGGTGCGGACCAGGAGGAGGGCAGCGTCGTCGGTGTACGGCCTGCTGGGCGCGAGTTCGTCGACGACGCTGCGGCAGAGTTCGTCGAGCGGCAGGTCCCGGGACTCCAGGACCCGGCGCAGTCCGGCCCGGCCCGCTCCCGGCGCGGCGATCAGTCCGTCGGTGTAGAAGGCGAGGACGCTGCCCTCGGCGAGGGGCAGTTCGACGGACTCGAAGGGGAGCCCGCCGATGCCGAGGGCCGGTCCGGGCGGGAGTTCCGGGAAGGTGACGGTGCCGTCGGGCGCGCGGATCGCCGGTGCCGGGTGGCCGGCGCTCGCCAGGTCGCAGCGGAGGCTGACCGGGTCGTAGACCGCGTAGAGGCAGCTGGCGCCGACGCCCGCGGGGTTGGGTGCGCCGCTCAGGTCCGTCGCGGTGCCCTCGCGGCTGACCTGGACGACGAGGTCGTCGAGGTGCGCGAGGAGTTCCTCGGGCCCGAGGTCCAGGTCGGCGAGGGTGCGTACGGCGGTACGGAGCTGGCCCATGGTGGCGGCGGCCTCGATGCCGTGGCCGAGGACCTCGCCGACGACCAGGGCGACCCTGGCGCCCGACAGCGGGATGACGTCGAACCAGTCGCCGCCGAGGCCGGACAGTTCGTCGGCGGGGCGGTAGAAGGAGGCCGCGTCGACGGCTTCCTGCGCCGGGACGCCGTGCGGGAGCAGGCTGCGCTGGAGCACGAGCGCGGCGGCCTGCTCGCGGGCGTAGCGGCGGGCGTTGTCGAGGCAGACGGCGGCGCGGGCGACGATCTCCTCGGCGAGCCGCAGGTCGTCCTCGTCGAAGGCCTCGTCCCGCCGGGTGCGCAGGAACGTGGCCACGCCGAGGGTGACTCCCCGGGCGAGGATCGGCACGATCACCGCCGTGTGGGGTACGGCGTCGGCCGCCCCGCTCGCCTCGGCCGGGGCCGTCGTCTCGGCCAAGGCGGTCGGGATCGCCGCTTCGCGTGTCTGGGCGTCCAGGTGGGCCGCCCGCCAGGAGCGGCCGTGGGCCAGGGCGTCCATCTGGGGTGAGGACGGCAGGTACCCGGACAGCTGCCCCGGTTCCAGGACCTCCTTCACCCCACCGGTACGTACGTTCTGCGCGCCGCCTCGGACCAGGCGCAGGGCGGTGGCGGCGGCCGTCGGGCCGGGGGACGGCTCGGCGCCTCTCAGGACGGCGTCCAGGAGGTCGACGGCGACGAAGTCGGCCAGGGCGGGGACCGCGACGTCGGCGAGGTCCTGGGCGGTGCCCATGACGTCCAGGCTGCGGCCGATGCGTTCGCTGGCGCGGGCCATGAGGGCGAGGCGGAGCCGGGCGCGGTAGCGGTCGGTGATGTCGACGACGGCGTAACAGACGCCGAGGGCACGGCCGTTGTCGTCGTCGAGCCGGACGAAGGACATGGCGTGGGCGTGGTCCCGGTCGGGGTGGGAACGGGTGCGGCCCACGTGCTCGTACCCGACGACGGGTTCGCCGGTCGCCAGCACCTGGCGCATCTTCGACTCGACGATGTCGGCGTTCATCCCGGGCTGGATCTCCGCGAGGCGCTTGCCGCGCCGCTGCTCGACCGTGCCGCCACCGAAGTGTTCGAGCGCGGTGTTCGACCATACGCACCGGAGCTCGGCGTCGACGAAACAGAGCCCGATGGGCATCTCGGTGACCATGCGCTCCAGGAGCGCGGGGCCCATGGTCCACTGCCGGGACGGCGCCGCGCCCACGGCGACGACGAGCCAGCGGGCCGGTCCCGCCTCCCCCGGCAGGGGCAGGACGGTGACGTCGACGGCGATGGTACGTCCGTCCCGGTGACGCGCGAGCAGGACGCCCGACCAGCCGCCGTCACGCTCCGCGGTCGCCAGGATGTCGGCGAGCCGGTCGCTCTCGTCGCCCGCCAGGAGCGAGCCGACGCGGCGGCCGCCGAGCTCCGCCGCGGGGTAGCCGAGCAGCCGCTCGGCGGCGTAGGGGCGGCCTACGACCGTCCCGCGCTCGTCGAAGAGGAGAACGACGGAATCGGCGACACCGAACACGGCCTCGTGCGCGCTGGTGTCTGGGTCCTCGGGTCTCCCCACGGCCGTCGGCTCCGTTCTCACAGCCCACCCTGCCTGTCCCTTCTATCACAGCATGCCCGGATTGTTACCGTTGGATCCCGTTTCGACATCACTCCTTCGGCGGACAGACCGGGTTCCGGATCGGCCGGAGAGGTTAGTGAGGTCTCAAGGACCGACGACCCTGGAGGCGGGCTCCGTGACTCGACCGAGGATTCTGGTGGTGGGCGCCGGCTTCGCCGGGGTCGGCTGCGTACAGCGTCTTGAGCGGCGGCTCACCGGGCGCGAGGCGCAGATCTCGCTCCTCTCCCCCTTCTCGTACCAGCTCTATCTGCCGCTCCTCCCCCAGGTCGCGTCGGGTGTGCTGACCCCGCAGTCGGTCGCCCTGTCGCTGCGACGCAGCAAGCGGCACCGGACGCGGATCATCCCCGGCGGAGCGGTCGGCGTGGACACCAAGGCGAAGGTCTGCCTGGTACGGACGATCTCGGGCGAAATCATCGACGAGCCGTACGACCACCTGGTGCTCGCGCCCGGCAGTGTGACCCGCACCTTCGACATCCCGGGCCTGAACGAGCACGCGCGGGGCATGAAGACGCTCGCCGAGGCGGCCTACATCCGCGACCACGTCATCGCCCAGCTCGATCTGGCGGACGCGAGCCAGGACGACGCGGAGCGCGCGGCGCGGCTCTGCTTCGTGGTGGTCGGCGGCGGCTACGCGGGGACCGAGACGGCGGCCTGTCTGCAGCTGTTGACCCACAACGCGGTCCAGCGCTATCCGCGCCTCGACCCGGCGCTGATCAAGTGGCATCTGGTGGACCTCGCGCCCAAGCTCATGCCCGAGCTGGGCGACAAGCTGGGCGCCGCCGCGCTCGACATCCTGCGGCGGCGCGGGATCGAGGTCTCGCTCGGCGTGTCGGTGGCCTCCGTGGACGACGAGGCGGTGACGCTCACCGACGGGCGGGTGCTCCCGAGCCGCACGCTGATCTGGACGGCCGGGGTCGCCGCCAGCCCACTGATCGGCACGCTGGAGGCGGAGACGAACCGGGGCCGTCTGGTGGTCGGGCCCGACATGGTGGTGCCGCGTCTCGACGGCGTGCACGCCCTCGGTGACGCCGCCGCCGTACCGGACCTGGCGAAGAACGAACCCGGCGCGATCTGCCCGCCCACGGCGCAGCACGCCATGCGCCAGGGCAAGCAGGTCGCCGACAACCTCGTCGCGATCCTGCGCGGCGAGCCGACGTACCCGTACCACCACCGGGATCTCGGTCTGGTGGTGGACCTGGGCGGGCGGGACGCCGTCTCGAAGCCGTTCGGCATCGAGCTGCACGGCACGCCCGCGCAGGCGGTGGCCCGGGCGTATCACTGGGCGGCGCTGCGGACCAATGTCGCCAAGACCCGGGTGATGACGAACTGGCTGCTCAACGCCGTGGCCGGGGACGACTTCGTCCGTACGGGCTTCCTGTCGTCCCGGTCCGGGACGCTGGCCGACTTCGAGTACACGGACGCGTACCTCACACCCGATCAGGTACGGGCCCACACCGCCGCGCTGCGGGCTCAGGTGTCACCAGGGCCGTGAACAGCGCCAGAACCGTGAGGAGGGCGCTGGTCCACAGGGGCGCGCGATAGCCGTGCCCGGCCGCGAGGACGGCGGCGCCCAGCCACGGTCCGAGGGCCGCGCCCACGTTGAGCGCGGCCACGGCGAAGGCCCCGGCCAGGGTGGGTGCTTGGTCGGTGGCCGTACGGAGCGCGCGGGTGATCAGGGTGGAGCCGACCGTGAACGACAGGGCGCCCAGGGCGAGGACGAGGACGATCGTCGCCGGCGCGCTCCCGGCCGTCAGCGCGAACAGGCTCCAGCCGGCCGCCGCACCCGTGCCGCACACGGCCACGAGCAGGCCGGGGCGGGCGTCGGAGAGGCGGCCCGCAAGGACCACGCCCGCGAAGGAGCCCGCTCCGAACAGGGCGAGGAGGGCGGGGATCCAGCCGGGGGCGAGGCCGGTCACGTCGGTGACGACGGGCGCCAGGTAGGTGAAGCCGCAGAACATGGCGCCGTTCGCGAGGGCGCAGACCAGGAGCGTCACGAGGAGCCGCGGGCTGCGCAGCGCCCGCGCTTCGGACCACGCGTCACGGGGCCGGGAGGTCGGGTCGCCGTCCTCGGCCGGTACCGAGCGGGCGATGGCGAGGAGCGCCGGTACGCAGAGCAGGGCGACGGCCCAGAAGGCGTCGCGCCAGCCCCACAGTTGGCCGAGGAGCGCCCCGCCGGGCACGCCCACGACACAGGCGAGCGTCGTGCCGCCGAGCAGTACGGCGGTCGCCCGGCCCCTGGATTCCGGGCCGACCATGGCGGTCGCGGCGACGAGCGCCACCGCGAGGAATCCGGCGTTGGCGAGGGCGCCGATCACCCGAGTGGCGAGCAGGATCCCGAAGTGCGGGGTGAGGGCGCCGATCACGTGCACGAGCAGGAAGGTGCCGAGGAGGACGGTCAGCGCGGACCGTCGCGACCAGCGCCTGGCCAGGAGCGCCGTCAGGGGCGCGCCGACGATCATTCCGACCGCGAAGGCGGAGGTGAGTGTTCCCGCGAGCGGGATCGACACCTCCAGCTCCGCGGCGATGTCCGGCAGCAGGCCGGAGAGCATGAACTCGGAGGTTCCCTGGGCGAAGACGGCCAGGCCGAGCAGATAGAGGGCGAAGGGCATCGAGAGTCTCCACGATCGAACAGCGGCGTGAGCCGCACCCGGTGCCGGAACAGGGGGTGCGGTGGGCCGGCGCGCGGTCACGCGCGGGCAGGGGAGACGGCCGGTCCGTTGGCCTCGGTCACGCTCACGCCCAGCACGACGGACGGCCCCTCAGGGGCCGCGGTGCTTCAGCGGGTCGACTCGGGAAGCCACCGGAGGGCCGGTGGCCGGAGTCTGTCCGACTCGGGGCTCGACATGGGGCCACCGTACGGGGCGTGCCCTCGGCCGGTCCACCCGAAAGCGCCGCCCCGTCGCCTCACAGCCAGCCGTTGCGGCGGAAGCTGCGGTGGAGGAGGAAACAGGCCGTGGCCATGACGCTCACGACGAGCGGGTAGCCGTAGGTCCAGCGGAGTTCGGGCATGTGGTCGAAGTTCATGCCGTAGACGCCGCAGACCATCGTGGGGACGGCGATGATCGCGGCCCAGGCCGTGATCTTCCGCATGTCCTCGTTCTGGGCGACGGTCACCTGGGCCAGGTGGGCCTGGAGGATCGAGTCGAGGAGCGCGTCGAAGGAGGTGATCTGTTCCGTGATCCGCGAGAGGTGGTCGGCGACGTCGCGGAAGTACGGCTGTATCTCCGCCGAGACCAGGGCCAGGGGCTGCGCGGTCGCCAGGGCCTGCAGCGGACGGTCGAGGGGGGCCACCGCTCGCTTCAGTTCGAGCAGTTCGCGCTTGAGCTGGTAGACGCGGCCGGCGTCACCGCGGGAGGCCTGCTCGCTGAAGACGGCCGTCTCGACGGCGTCTATGTCGTCCTGCACGGCGTCGGCGACGGCCAGGTAGTCGTCCACGACATGGTCGGCGATGGCGTGCAGCACGGCCGCGGGGCCCTTGGCGAGATGTTCGGCGTCGGCCTCCAGCGCCTCGCGCAGCGGGCCGAGCGAACCGTGGCTGCCGTGCCGGACGGTGATCACGAAGTCCGGCCCGGTGAAGACCATCAGCTCACCGGTCTCGACCACCTCGCTGGTGGCCGTGAGCTCCTCGTGCTCCACGTAGCGGACCGTCTTGAAGACGGCGAAGAGCGTGTCGTCGTACCGCTCCAGCTTGGGCCGCTGGTGGGCGTGGACGGCGTCCTCGACGGCCAGCGGATGGAGTCCGAACAGCTCGGCGAGCCCGGCGAACTCCTCGACGGACGGCTCGTGCAGACCGATCCAGACGAACCCGTCACCCGACTTGCGGACCCGTCGCACCGCCTCGTCCGCGGGACAGGACCCGCGCTGCCGCGCCCCGTCCTCGTACAGCACGCAGTTGACCACCGAGCTGCCCAGGGGCGAGCGGGCGGGGTGGCTCAGGTCGACGGTCCGGCGGTAGGCACGGCGGACGGTGCGCCTCAGGTTGCGGATTATGGGCACGCGGAACTCCTTGGAACGATCAGCGGCCAGTCTGCCACCGACGCACCGCGGACGGGACTCCTGACAAATGTCACCCGTTCCTGTGCGCAAGATCCTCCCGAGGGCTGAGGGCGGGCCGGACGCACGCGACGAGTATGAGACCACTGCCGATCGAGCGAAACAGGATCTCTCCATGCATTCGTCCCGCAGGGCCCCCCTTTCCGTCGTCGCCGCCGCCACGCTGGTCGCGCTCTCCGTCACGGCGTTACCGGCGCAGGCCGCCGTCACCGCCGAACCCGGCTCCCCCACGACCGCCGTCTCCGCCGCCTCGGCGGCCGGGGTCGGCAGCCACCGTCTCGACCGCCCCGCGCTGCGCGGCTCGCTCGACGCCTTCCACAAGGCGGGCATGTACGGCGCCTACTCGGCCGTGCGTGACGGCTCGGCGCAGTGGCGGGGAGCCACCGGGTTCGCCGACATCGACACCAACCGCCCCACTCGGCCGGACTTCGAGCACCGGGTCGGCAGCATCACCAAGACCTTCACGGCCGTCGCCGTCCTCCAGCAGGCCGGCGCCGGACGCATCGACCTCGACGCTCCGGTCGCCCGCTACATCCCCGACATCGTCTCCGACGAACGGGGACGGCAGGTGACCGTCCGGATGCTGCTCAACCACACCAGTGGCATAGCCGACTACGTCCTGCCCGCCTTCCCCGGCATCCTGGAGAACCCCGGCAAGACCCTCGACGACAACCGGCTGCGCAAGATCGCCCCCGAGGAACTCGCCCGCCTCGGTCTCGCCGCCCCGCCCGTCGCGGAGCGCGGGACCCACTCGTACTCCAACACCAACTACATCCTGGCCGGGCTGATCCTGGAGCGGGTGACCGGCCAGAAGGCCGAGGCGTACATCACCCGCAATGTCATCCGCAAGGCCGGCCTACGGCACACCTACTTCCCCAGCTCGCCGGCGATCAAGGGCCCGCACGCGCGGATGTACGAGTCCTTCTTCGGCCTGATCGACCCGGCGCGCGACTACAGCGCCTACGACATGTCGTGGGCGGGCACGGCCGGCGCCCTGGTGTCGACGACGAGCGACCTCAACGACTTCTACCGGAAGCTGCTCAGCGGCCGGCTGCTCGGCGCGGCGCAGCTGCGCGAGATGAAGACCACCGTCCCGGCCTACGAGACCGAGCCGGGCGAGGAGGTGCGCATGGGCTACGGCCTGGGCATCTACACCTTGAAGATGCCGAGCGGCGGCTGGTACTGGGGTCATGACGGTGGTGTCTTCGGCGCCGGCACCTGGGCCCTGTCGTCCGAGGACGGCCGTCGCCAGGTCGCCATCGGCTACAACCTGATGAAGTACCAGCGTTTCGACTCCGAGGGCCGTCCGCTGCCGGACCCCGTCACCGACGCGCTGTACGCCCACGTGGACGGCGCCCTCGCCGGCACCCCCGCTCCCCCGCGCGGTGTGACGCCCCAGCGCTCGCCGGGGACGCAGGCGCTGCCCGCGCTGCCGATCGGCCCGGACGCACTCCACCAGGCGTCCCTCCGGTAGCACCCGCCACCGCCCCCGTCGGGGTGTGGCGGACAGGCCGTCACCTGGACTGCAGGGCGTCCAGAGCGACGGCCTGGGCTATCGCCAGGCGGCGGTCGAGGTGCTCGTCGTGGATCGTCAGGACGTACCTGTCCCGCAGGCCGAGGCGCTTGCGCACGGACATGACGGGGCGGTCCGACCGGGCGAAGTCGAAGTGGTACGGCCAGGCGAACGGCAGGATGTCGACGAAGGGAATGATGTCCCAGACCCGGCGCAGCACGGCCACGGTCATGTTCCGCTCGACGCCCGTCGACTCGGCCGTCGCCCGCTCCTCGCTCATGTGCCAGGTGCTGCGCAGCAGGGAGGCGGCGAAGTTCTTGCGGAACGTGCCGACCTGGCTGCCCGAGGCCGCGCGGACGTCGTACGTCGCGCCGAGGTCCACGATCTGCCGGGCCTGGAAGGTGAAGAGGACCTGCTTCTGGGACTCGTCCGTGTAGAACGTGATCTGTTCCTTCAGTGCCATGCGCTTCTGGTGCGCGAACGCGACCATCTCGCCCTCGGCGCCGTCCGGTCCGGCCGTGTGGACCACGTAGCGGTTGGCCATGGGCGTGATCTTCTGGCTGATGTGAAACTGCTGCTGCGCCTGCTCGAGACCCATGGTGTGCTCCACGCTCGTCGATTCCTTCTCGACGATGGTCGCCCGCCGGGAACACCCGCCGCAGTCATCGAAAGTCGCTTCCCGGGAAGACGAACGGATCGCATGCCCCGGCCCTCAAGGCCCGGTCCTCAAAGCCCGGCGCTCAAGGCCCGTACCGTCCCGACGGGGCGACCGCCCGCCCGGGCAGCGCGCGGACCATCATGACCAGCGTGACGAGCCAGGCCGCCGTCGCGATCCACAGGAGCACCTGCCCGAGGCCGTCGAGCCAGCGGATGTCGGTCGCCGTCGAGGTCGACAGGCAGGCGACCGCCGTCATCCCCATCGGGAAGACGGTCGCCCAGCGTCGTACGTCGTAGCCCGGGCGGCGCGACAGCAGCTCGGCCCCGAGCAGGATGACGTACCAGGCGAGGTCGGCGGCCAGCAGGATCAAGGTGACCGTCCGCAGGACGGTGTGGGCCCCCGTGCCTGCCCACACGCCGGTGGCGAGGAGCTTGGAACCGGCGAGCGCGGAGATGGCGAGGGCGCCACCCGCCACCCACTGGTCACCGGCGCCCTCGATGACCTGGCGGAAGTCGAAGCGGAACAAGGCGGCCGCGTAGAGCAGCAGGCCGAGGACGAAGAAGACCAGGGCCGTCCGGGCGAGCCACTCCTCCGCCGGGACGGCCAGGGCGGCTCCGAGGACCACGAGTCCCTGGGTGGCGACGCAGATCAGGAAGACACCGCCGGGCATCCGGCGCCCCACGTGCCTCAGCACCGCCGTGAGCAGCGGTGCCCACAGCACGGCGGACAGCGCAAGGAGGGCGGCGGCCGCCGTGGTCCAGCCGAGGAGCGCCACGCGCACCCCGAGCACCGTCGTGGCGGCGACGGCGGTCAGGGCGGGCGGGGTGTCGGCCTCGGCGACCCAGCGGGGCCTGCTGCGCAGCAGCCGGTTGGCGAAGTCGCCCGCGAGCACTACCCACACCACGCCCGCGAGGCAGAGCAGTACGCGGGAGACCGTTTCAAGGCCGGTCAGGTGGAAGCCGACCGAGAGGATGCCGGTGGCCATCACGGCGGCGCCCGCGGCGGGCGGCAACTCGGCCCACCAACGGGCGACGCGCTCCTTCATGCCCCCTATCGCACCGGCTGGCCGCCGTCCCCGCCACTCGGACACGGGAGGACACGGACGGCCGGGACGTCAGCCGGAACGGGCGGTGCGTCAGCCGGAACGGGCCGCACGCCGCTGGTCAGCCTCCTGCGCCTGCTGCCGTCGCCAGGAGCGCCTCGGGGGTGATGAGCGCCGTGGAGCCGGGGGCCGTGCAGGCGTGGGCTCCGGAGATCGCGCCCAGCCGGGCGCAGGTCAGGACGGGCTCACCGGCGAGCCGGCCGTAGAGGAAGCCGCTGACGTACGCGTCGCCGGCGCCGTTGGTGTCCACGACCGGCGCGTGCGGGGCGACGGCAGGGACATGACGCGGCGTCGAGCCCCCGTCCCGGGTGAGGACGTACGAGCCGTCCGCGCCCGCCGTCGCGACCACGGTCCGGGCGCGGCCCTCGCGGAGGATCTCCCGCATCAAGGCTGTCGTACCGTCGCCCGCGCCCGCCGCGCTGAGGAAGACGAGGTCGGAGCGGAGGGCGAACTCCCGGTGGTGGTCCGCGAGGCCGTCCCAGTCGTGCAGGTCCGTGGAGACGGGCACGCCGAGCTCCTCGAGGTCGTCGTACAGGAAGCGCGCGAAGTTCATGATCGAGACGTGGACATGGCGCGCGTGGCGCAGCCGGGGCAGGTAGTGCTCCCTCGGCATGCGCAAGTCCGCCGGGTCCCGGCTGTCGTAGAAGGACATCCGGCGTCCGGTCGCGTCGACGAGGTTCACCGCCCGCCGGGTCCCGGCGGGCGAGATCACCGGGTGGAACTCGACGTCCCCGTCGGCCATCCGCTGCCGTACGAGCGCGCCGATCCCGTCGTCGCCCACGCAGTCGAGCAGGGCGACGCGCAGGCCGAGGGCCCGTGTCCCCAGGGCCACGTTGCCGCCCGTGTGGCCCGGCCACTCCTCGATCGGTCCGACGTGGACCGAGTCGGCGAGGGGGACGGGCAGGGCGTCGACACGGATGACCGTGTCCACCCCGCTTCCCCCGACCACCACGATGTCGTACCGGTCGTTCTGTCGACTCACCTCTGCCGCCTCTCGGTCCCGCCGCGCCCAGTATGCAGCGGTGCACAGGTGGAGCAAGGGGCTCGTCAGGAGCGCGTATACGGGTCGTCAAAGAGCTCCGACGGGGCGGGGCGCCGGACCTACCGTTCGTTTATGGAACCTCCTGAACCCTCGTCGCCCCCCGACGGACATACCCCGGTCGCGCACGGCGCGTACGCGGCGCACGCCATGCCCGCAGCGCACAACGCCCAGCCGACGCACCACGTGCACGAGGTGCACGACGACGAGTGGGCCGGCGAGACCCGCGCCGCCGCCGGATGCGCGGCGCTGCTGCTGGCCCTGTCCCTGACGATCGACGCCGGCACAGGCTCCCTGAACACGGCCCGCGTGGTGCTCTGGATCGGGCTCGCGGCCCTGCTGTTCGTGATACTCATGCCCTCGCGCGTGTCCGCCGCCCCCGGCGTGCTCACGGTCCGCGGCCTGTGGACCCGGCACACCGTGCGCACCGACCGCCTGCGGTCCGTCCGCTGGTCGAACGGCGTCTCCCAGCGCCTGGTGCTGCGCGACACCGAGGACAACAGGGCCGAGATCGACCCCCGCGTACTCATCGCCAACCCCGCGCTCTGGCACCGCGTGGCGGCGGACGCCCGGATCTCCTCGGCCCAGGGCACGCTGCTCTGCGGCGCGACCGCCCTCGACCAACTCTCGCGGCGCATCGACCGGGAGACCGCGCAGACCGTCTTCAAGGTCTCCGGCCTGCGCTAGCCGGCACGCCCCCGGGTTCACCTGCCTCGTCCGCACTCGCCGAGCCCGGCCACGTCCGGGCGCGAACATCCGATATCAGGGTGATCATTCCCCTATGGATGAAAAGCCGGTTGTCGTCGGTGTGGACGGGTCGGAGCACAGCCGCCTCGCCCTGACCTGGGCCCTCGGCGTCGCGCAGCGGCTCGACGCGCCCCTGGTCGTCGCCCATGTGCGCTCCGAGGCGCTCCAGCTCGGGGAAGCCCGGATCGCCTCCCTCGGCCCGAGCCCCAACATCCCCGACACGGTCCTCAACGGTGTCGGCGCCTGGATCGAGGGGCAGGACGCGCGCGTGCCGGTGCGGTACGAGTCGCTCGACGGCACGGTGTCGGACGCCCTCCTCGACATGGCCCGGTCGGCGCGCCTGCTGGTGGTCGGCTCGCGTGGGCGCGGCGGCTTCGCGAGCCTGCTGCTCGGCTCCGTCAGCCGGTCGCTGGCCTCGTCCGCGCCGTGCCCGGTCGTCGTGGTGCCGCACGAGGAGCGGACCGTGCCGCCGGAGAGCGAGGCGGAGGCGGGCCGGGTCCTCGTGGGGCTCCACCCGGAGGAGACCGCGGACGAGGTCCTCGACTTCGCGTACCACGCGGCCCTGCAACGGGGCGTGGTCCTGGAGGTGGTGACGGCCTACCGGCTGCCGCCCTCGCCGGTCCTGATGGTCGGACCGCCCGCGCCGGCCCTGCAGGTGCCGCCGCCGATCCCCCTGGACGACGAGACTCCCGAGCTCGTCCGGGACACCGCGGGCCTCCAGGAGGAGCGGCTGCGGCCCTTCACCGAGCGGTACGCGGACGTCCAGGTCTCCCCCACCGTCGTACCGGCGGACGCGGCGGGGCGGCTGGTGGAGGGTTCCCGCACCGCGGACCTGGTGGTGGTGGGCCGCCATCGGAGGCACCGGGTCGCGTCGCTGCTCATGGGCTCGGTCGCCCACGCCGTACTGCACCACGCCCACTGCCCGGTCGCGGTGGTCCCGTCGCCGACGGCTGACTGAAGACGCCGACGCGTCTCGCGATAGAGCCTCAGCTCAGCAGGCTCGGAGTCGCGCGGGTCAGGACCGAGTCGATCCGGTTCCAGGTCTCCTCGTCGCGGGCCACCGGCGGGAGGGTCTCGCCGTGGCCCGTGCCCCACATCGCCGAAAGTCTCACCGGGTCCTCGCCCGTCGCGGCGGAGGCGGCGAGGGCGGCCGCGCCGAGGGCGACGAGTTCGGTCGCGGCGGGGATCACCAGGGGCCGCCCGGAGAGGCGCCGGATCGTCTCCCGCCAGGCGCGGCCCTGGGCGCCGCCGCCGATCAGGCGCAGCGGGCGGTCCCGTACGGCCGGTTCGGAGGGATCGAGGCCGCAGGCGACGAGGAGGTCGTCGAGGGCGCGCAGCACGGTGAACGCGGCGCCCTCGTAGGCCGCGCCGAGGATCGCGCGCGGGGTGGTGGTGTGGCGCAGGCCGGTCACGAGGCCGCTGGCGTGCGGCAGGTCGGGGGTGCGTTCGCCGTCGAGGTAGGGCAGGACGACCACGCCGTCACCGGGTGCGGTGTCCTCGCGGTCGAGGCCGAGGAGGCCGGCGAAGCGGTCCACGGCCTGCGAGCAGTTGAGGGTGCAGCCGAGCGGGAGGTACGTGCCGTCGGCGGCGGCGAACCCGGCCAGTCCCGCGGCGGCGGGACGGGTACGGGTGGCGGCGAAGGCGGTGCCCGAGGTGCCGAGGCTGACGACCGGGTGGTCGAGGAGTCCCGCGCCGCCGAGGCCGATGCCGACGGCCGCGGCCATGTTGTCACCCGTTCCGGCGGCGACGGCGACGCCGGCCGGCAGCCCGAGTGCGCGGGCCGCGTCCGGGGTGAGCGTGCCGACAGGGGTGGCGCCACTCGCGGCGACGACGGGCAGCAGGCCCGGGTCGAGGCCGAGGAGGCGGAGGATCTCCGGGTCGTAGGCGTGGGCCGCCGTGTCGTACCAGCAGGTGCCGGAGGCGTCGCCGGGGTCGGTCGCGGCGACGCCGCAGAGGCGCTCGGTCAGGTAGTCGTGGGGCAGCCGGACGGCCGCCGTGGCCTCCGCGACGGAGGGTTCGTGAGCGCGCACCCACTGCCAGGTGGTGGCGGTCATGGAGGCGACCGGCACCGAGCCGGTGCGGGCGAGCCAGCGGTCCTGGCCGCCGAGCGCGGCGGTCAGTTCGGCGGCCTGCGGCGCCGACCGGGTGTCGTTCCAGAGCACGGCCGGGCGGAGCGGGCGGCCCGCGCGGTCGAGGACGACGAGGCCGTGCTGCTGGCCGGCCACGGCGATGCCGGTGACGGCGCTCGGGGGTACGTCAGCGGTGGCGAGGGCCGCCGCGACCGCCTCGCGGAGCGCGGACCACCACTGCTCGGGGTCGCTCTCGCGGGCTCCGTCCTCGCCCGTGACCGTGTGCGCGGCCCGCCCGACGGCGCGTACGGCGCCGGTGGCCACGTCCACGACGGCCGCCTTGGTGGACTGCGTAGAGCTGTCCACGCCGATCACGACCGGGGGTGCGGTGCGCGTCGCCGCCATGGGTGTCACCTTTCGTCGAACCGCGTGACCACTCTGGCGCGGGATCGCCCCGTGCCGTATTAGTTATCTCAGAAAACAAATAGAGGGGCCAGACCTCGCCGCGCCCCTCTGCTCCCCGTGGACGCGCAGAAGAGGGACAGATCATGACGGAAGACTTCTCCCCCGAGCCCTTCTCCCCCACCCCCGGCGACCGGTTCACCTTCGGCCTGTGGACCGTCGGCTGGCAGGGCCGCGACCCGTTCGGCGAGGCCACCCGCCCCGCGCTCGACCCCGTCGAGTCGGTCGAGCGGCTCGCCGCCCTCGGGGCGTACGGCGTCACCTTCCACGACGACGACCTCATCCCCTTCGGCGCCTCGGAGGGCGAGCGCGAGGCCGTGGTCAAGCGCTTCCGCGCCGCCCTGGAGCGCACCGGCCTGACCGTGCCGATGGCGACGACCAACCTCTTCACCCACCCCGTCTTCAAGGACGGCGCCTTCACGGCCAACGACCGTGACGTGCGGCGCTACGCCCTGCGCAAGACGATCCGCAACATCGATCTCGCCGTCGAGCTCGGCGCGACCACCTATGTCGCGTGGGGCGGCCGCGAGGGCGCCGAGTCGGGCGCCGCCAAGGACGTACAGGTGGCCCTCGACCGGATGAAGGAGGCCTTCGACCTCCTCTGCCAGTACGTCACCGAGCAGGGCTACGCGCTGCGTTTCGCGATCGAGCCGAAGCCGAACGAGCCGCGCGGCGACATCCTGCTGCCGACGATCGGTCACGCCCTTGCGTTCATCGAGCGTCTGGAGCGGCCCGACCTGGTGGGCGTGAACCCGGAGACCGGCCACGAGCAGATGGCCGGGCTCAACTTCCCGCACGGCATCGCCCAGGCGCTGTGGGCGGGCAAGCTCTTCCATCTCGACCTCAACGGCCAGTCGGGCATCAAGTACGACCAGGACTTCCGCTTCGGGGCCGGGGATCTGCGCCAGGCGTTCTGGCTGGTGGACCTGTTGGAGACGGCCGGGTACCAGGGTCCTCGGCACTTCGACTTCAAGCCGGTCCGCACGGACGGCTTCGACGGCGTGTGGGAGTCCGCGAAGAACTGCATGCGCAACTACCTGATCCTGAAGGAGCGCGCCGCCGGATTCCGCGCGGACCCCGAGGTCCAGGAGGCACTGGCCGCGTCCCGTCTGCCCGAACTCGCCCTGCCCACGGCCCCCGACGGCCTCGCCGGCCTGCTCTCGGACACCGGCGCCTTCGAGGACTTCGACGTCACGGCGGCGGCCGAGCGGTCGATGGCCTTCGAGCGCCTCGACCAACTCGCCCTGGAACACCTGCTGGGCGTACGCCGCTGACCACACCCCCTGCAACGGCGTACCTCGCGCCGCGTGATCCACATCACGCCGCCGCGCCGATGATTCCGAGGGCTGCCCACCGTCTTCCTTACGAGAGCACACCGCACCGGAAGGAACACCAGCCATGACCGAGACCGTCAAGGGCCCCGCGAGCTACTTCCCCTCGATCGAGAAGAAGTACGGACGTCCCATCACCGAGTGGAAGGAGCTCATCCACGCCTCGCCGCTCACCAAGCACATGGAGCTGGTCGCCTGGCTGAAGACCGAGCACGGCCTGGGTCACGGCCACGCCAACGCCCTCGTCGCCCACACGCTCGCCGAGACCGCGTCCAAGGACCGCTGACGCGCCCCGCCCCTAGCGCGTGTCGCCCTCCCAGTCCCAGTGGACGTCGTCGCCCTCCCGGGGGCCGTAGCGGGCGTGGCCCCCGGGGCCGTACGCGCCTATCTCGGTGGCGAGGGCGGCGCCCTCGTCCTGTTGCGCGCGGGTCCAGCCGGTGACGTCGAGGAGGAGGCCGTCCAGGGGGCCGGCCACCAGCTCGCGGTAGTCGTGGCCGGGTCGGGGGCCGGGGTAGGGGTCGTCATGGTCGGCGCCGTACACGCGGCCTCGCATCAGCTCGTCCATACTCCGCAGCATCGCACCCGGCACTGACACTCGCCCCGTCACGGAGGTCCGTTCAGGCGCCGACGGTCCCGTCCACGCCCTCGCGCAGGAAGTCCGCGTGGCCGTTGTGGCGCCCGTACTCCAGCAGCACGTGCACCATGACCATCCGCAGCGAGACCTCCTGGTCCCACCGAGGCTGGTACCCGGCGAGGTCGAGGGAGCCCGCCTCCCGTTCGATCCGCCGGGAGTTCTCCACCTCCGCCTCCCAGGCGGTGAAGGCCTCCGCCCGCGTCGAGCGGCTCGCGTCGTACGCGGCCTGGAAGTCGACCTTGTCCGACCAGACCATCGGGGCCTCGCCGTCCTCGAAGACGCGGCGGAACCAGGCCCGCTCCACCTCCGCCATGTGCCGGACCAGGCCGAGCAGCGTCAGCGTGGACGGGGGCATCGACCGCTCCCGCAGTTGGTCGTCGTCGAGCCCCTCGCACTTCCTCGCGAGCGTCGCGCGGTGGTAGTCGAGGAAGGCGCGCAGGGTCTCGCGTTCATCGCCGAGGTGGGGCGGCGAGACGCGCGGGTCGACGGTCACGGGCATGGCTCCTCGTCAAGATCCTTCGCGGGCCCCGAACTTACCTCGGCTCCCCAGGCGGGCGCCCTTCGTTCGCGCGCCCTCGCTCCGCCGTGAGGGAGGCGACCAGTACGCCGGCCAGGCCCGCCCACACCAGCACCGCGCCACCGCCGACGGTCGCCCAGCCCACGGCGCCGAGCACGCACGCCACGCCGAGCCCTGTGCCCAGTGCCCGCCGGTCGGTGACGAAGGCCCAGGCCCGTCGGCCTGCGCCGGGCGTACGCATCTCGAGCACCGCCGCGCGGCACACCAGCGCCAGCGCGGCGAGCACCGCGGTCATCACGGACGGGTCCATGCGTTCTCCCTCCCCGACCATCGTCGCGCAGACCGGCCTGCTTCGCGCCGGATCGCACGACGGACGTGCGACGCCTCCCCGGCAGCCCGAGATGCGGGGCCCCTTCGCCGGGGAGCATGCTGGCATTGTGATCCCGCACGGCGTGGCCGGACAGGACCCGTCGACCGAGAACGAGGAAGCGCCCGGGAGCGTGGAGACCGACGGGAGGCTGCTCGACGCGCTGCCGCTGGTCGTCGCAGAGGCCGCGCTGCGGACGATCGAGGCGGTTGGCGGCTACGCGGGATGCGTGTATCTGCGCTCCGGGGACCCGGGGCTGCTGCGGATGACCGTGCTGGCCGGGCTGCCGGGTTCCCTGTTCCGCCCCTGGTGGCGCATGCACGTGAACCGGCCGTTCCCCGTCGCGGAGGCCCATCGCTCGGGCCAGCCGGTGCACCTGGCCGACGTCGAGGAGGCCATGCGGCAGTTTCCGCAGCTCGTGGCCAGTCTGCCGTTCCCCTTCGCCTCCCTGTACGCGCCGATCGTGAGCGGCCGGGAGCGGTTCGGCGTGCTCGTGGTGCTGCGTACGCCGAGCCCCGGTGTGCCGGTGAACGCCCGGGACCGGAGCCGGATGGCGCGGGAGGCCCAGCGGCTCGCGGCGGCCCTGAAGGATCTCGCGGACGCCGGTACGACCGTGGAGTGGCCCGATGAGCCGGTGTGCGTCCAGCTCCCGTCAGGGGGCACGAAGCCGGTGCGGATCGGCACCTTCGACTGGGACCTGAACACCGGCGAGGTTCTCGCCGACGAGGGACTGCGAGCGATCCTCGGCGACGACGACACCGTCCCCGGCACGATCGAGGCGCTGACGGCGCGCCTCGCCCCGGAGGACGCCTACGCGCTGTGGACGATGGCGCGGCGGGCGGCCGAGTCCGGTTCCCGGGTCGCGCGCCGGATCCGGCTCAGGGGCCCCGACGGGGGGCTCCACCTGCTGGAGGTTTCGGCCCGCGCCGCGCCGGGCGGGCGCGCGGGGCGGCTGGCCGGATCCCTGGTCGACCTGGGCACGGGTCTGGTCGGCTCCGACGCCGTCGACCGGCTGCCCCGGGCGATCCTGGCGATCGACCGGCTTGGCCGGGTCACGTACGTGAACCATCTGACCGAGGCACTCCTCGGCGTCCCGCGCGCCTCCCTCGCCGGGCGGAGCGTCTGGGAGGTGCTGCCCTGGTTCAGCCAGCCCGCCCACGAGGAGCATCTGCGGGCCGCGCTGCTCTCCGACGAGCCGGTGCACTTCCTGGTCCACGTGGCCCACAAGGAGTGGCTGTCGGTCTCGCTCTATCCCGGGCACGACGGGGTGACCCTGGTGCTCGTACCGGAAGGGGATCCCGCCTACGAGCCTCCCTCGGTCTCCCGGCCGGACGTCGGGCTCGGTTCCCCGGCGGACAAGGCGTCGGCGCTGTACCGGCCCGTGGCGCTCGCCATCGCGCTGACCGAGGCGATCACGGCCCGCCAGGTGTCGGCGGTGGTGACCGACGAGCTGCTGCCCGCGTTCGGCGGCCGGCAGCTGGCCATCTACCTGCTGA
Organism: Streptomyces sp. NPDC058579; assembly: GCF_042718575.1. NCBI lineage: Bacteria > Bacillati > Actinomycetota > Actinomycetes > Kitasatosporales > Streptomycetaceae > Streptomyces > Streptomyces sp. NPDC058579. The sequence continues at coordinate 21,074 of NZ_JBHXPI010000034.1, read as the reverse complement.
GCGACCGGCATCTGTACCTGGCGTGGGAGACCGGCTTCCCTCCCGGGTTTCTTGAGCCGTTCGACGGTGTGGGGCTCGACGCCCACATGCCGGGTGTCGAGGCGCTGACGACGGGCCGCCCGCTGTTCTTCGAATCGATCGACCAGATGAGCCGGGCCTATCCGGAGCTCCCCCTGGACGCGCTCTCGGGTGCGCGCGCCTTCCTGCCGCTGATCGCCTCGGGCCGGCCGGTCGGCTCGTGCATCCTCGGCTTCGACCGGCCGCGCGGCTTCAGTCCGGAGGAGCGCACGGTTCTGACGGCGCTCGCCGGGCTGATCGCCCAGGCGCTGGAGCGGGCCCGCCGGTACGACAGCGAGGCGGCGCTCGCCCGCGGACTCCAGGACGCGCTGCTGCCCGCCCGGCTGCCGGTCCGCGACCACGTCGACACGGTGGCGCGCTACCTGCCGGGTACGCAGGGCATGGACGTGGGCGGCGACTGGTACGACGTCCTGGAGACCAAACGGGGGCTGCTGGCCCTGGTGTGCGGGGACGTCCAGGGGCACGGTGTCGCCGCGGCGGCGACGATGGGTCAGCTGCGCAGCGCGGTACGGGCCTTCGCCCTCGGCGGCCATGCTCCGGAGGAGGTGCTGACGGGCACCAACCGGCTGCTGATCGACCTCGACCCCGGGCAGTTCGCCAGCTGCTGCTACGTGGTGCTCGACCCGGCGACGGGCGTGGCCGAGGCCGTACGCGCCGGGCATCCGCAGCCCCTGCTGCGGCACCCGGACGGGACGGCGGAGATCCTGGAGCTGGCGGGCGGTCTGGTCCTGGGGATCGATGCCGACGCCACGTATCCGGTCACGGAACTGCACCTGGAACCCGGGGCGGTGCTCGCCCTGTACACGGACGGTCTGGTGGAGCGGCCCGGCCACGACATCGACGAGGGGACCGAGTGGCTGCGCCGTACGTTCTCCGTGACGGGGTCGATCGCGCTGGCGGAGACGGCGGACCGGCTGATCCGGGACGCCCGGCAGGCCAGCGACCGGCCGGACGACATCGCGCTGCTGCTCGCCGCCCGTTGGACGGACTGACCGCCCTCACCCGGTCGGCCGCGTGGCGCTGGTCGGCGGGTCCGCGGCCGGGGAGGCTGGGGCCATCGAGCAGGCATCCCGAGGAGGACGTGTGCAGCAGGACAAGCAGCCGGAGTACGGCCCCGTGGTCTTCCGTGACCGCTCCGCCGGGTTCGCCTTCCTGACCCGGTCGACGGCGACGAGCGAGCAGACCATCGAGTGGGACGACGGCAAGACCTATCCCGTGGTCGACGTCGAGATCTCCTCCGAGAGCCACCCGTTCTACACGGGCAAGGCGCGGACGGTGGATGCCGAGGGCCGGATCGCGAAGTTCGAGCGGCGCTTCGGGGAGGACCCGCCCTCCTGAATCGGCTTTCCGACACTGCCGACAGAAACGGCCGACCGCCCCCACGTGGTGCTCTGCGGGGGCGGTCGTGCGGAGGGGTGCTGCTAAGCCTGTACGGCTCAGCCCTCGATGACGCCGGACTCGGCGATGGTGATCTTGGCGCTGGTGCGGCCGGCGGCCGAGCCGTAGCCCTCGATCTTCTTGACCAGGTCCTGGCCCTCGACGACCTCACCGAAGACGACGTGCTTGCCGTCCAGCCAGTCGGTCACGATGGTCGTGACGAAGAACTGGGAGCCGTTGGTGTTGCGGCCCGCGTTCGCCATGGACAGCAGGTACGGCCGGTCGTGCTTCAGCTTGAAGTTCTCGTCCTCGAACTTCTCGCCGTAGATGCTCTTGCCACCGGTGCCGTCGCCCCGCGTGAAGTCGCCGCCCTGAAGCATGAACGACGGGATGACGCGGTGGAACGAGGAACCGGCGTAGCCGAAGCCGTGCTGGCCGGTGGCAAGCTCACGGAAGTTCGTGGCCGTCTTGGGGACGACCTCGTCGAACAGCTGGAAGACGATCCGACCTGCGGGTACGTCGTCGATCGTGATGTCGAAGTACACATTGTTGCTCATGGGCACATTCTGGCATTCCCGCTCACGTGGCGCGCGCACGGGCTCCCTGTCGGAGGGTCACGCCACCCCGCCGAGGTCCGGCGTCTGGGGAAGCGCCTCGCTCACCAGCGGCGCGGCGCCGTCCAGGAGCGGGGTGACCGGGTTGTCGTTCTGCAGGAGACCCGTGGGGCTGGCCAGGCCATGGTCGGCGGCGGAGGCGTGGGGCGGCGGGGTCACGAGGGCCGTGACGACACCGGCGGCGAGGGAGGCGATGGCGAGCATGCTGCGCTTCTTCATGCCCTGGTCAACTGCCGGGACGCTCCGGGGTTACGGCCTGCGGGCCAGGTGACCGGAATCGCCGGGAGCGCGCTCCACGCGCGCGTGCGCCCCGCGCGTAGGCCGTCGCGGGGACGGCCCACGCTCGCACCTGCTCACCGGCCCGCTCAGAGGTCGGTGCCCGTCTCCACGTACAGCGTCGTGCCGGAGCGCCGGGCGCGGTCGATCTCGGCGAGCCGGGCGAAGTTCCTCGGTGTCATCTCCCGCTCCCACTCGGCCATGGTCCGCACGCGGAACTCGCTGTGCTCGTCGGGGTCGAGGACGACGCCCGCGAGCTGCTCGTCCGTCAGGACACCGCCGTCGAAGATGAAGCCGATGTGGTTGGCCGGCCAGTCGTCGCCCCGGTGGGAGACGAAGTGGGTGCCGAGGAGCCTCGGTTCGCCCCGGAAGACGATCCCGGTCTCCTCGTGGCACTCGCGGACGGCCGTCTGCCAGGGCGTCTCCCCCGGGTCCATGTTGCCGCCGGGCCACTGCCAGAGCTCGGTGGCGTAGGAGGCGCGCAGCTGGAAGGGCCGGCCGTCGGTGTCGGTGAAGTACAGGCAGGCGTACGCCGTCGCCCTCGGCAGCGTCGCGATGTACTCGGCGGGCGGCAGCCAGGTGTTCGCCATGGGTCGGCTCTCCTTCGACGGGGCGGGTGGAACCTCCATCCAATCGGTCGCCGCGGCTCGGCCCCGCCCGCGACGATCACGTCCACCGGATCGTGTGATCACGGGGTCTCGTCGCCGGCCAGTTCGGCCGGCAGCCGGTCGATGCGGCGCAGGACCAGGTGCTCGTGGAGCAGGCGCCCGACGAGGGCGCCGCCGTAGACCACGAAGCCGACGCCGACGAGCCAGGACTGGAGGACGAGGACGGTGCCGAAGGGTCCGTAGGTGACCGCGTTGGAGGCGATGAGCGGGGAGAACACGAACTGCGAGAAGATCCGCAGCCCGAACAGCCCCAGGGCCGTGCACAGCGCTCCTGGGGCCAGCGCGCGCCAGCGGATCCGTCCGCAGAGGAGGAAGCGCTGCGACCACCAGAAGAAGAGAAAGGCTCCGAGGACGTCGCAGACGGCGACCCCGAGGGTGACGGCGGTCGAGGACTCTGCGGGGACGGGGGCGGCGATGAAGAGGAGGAGGGCGGCGACGAGGACGGCGAGCCAGACGACGTGGCGCCACATGGTGTGCCAGCGGGCGGTCGGCAGGTCCCAGACCCGTTCGTAACCGGTCTGGACGGCCGATCCGAAGGTCACACCGAACGCGGCGAGGGCGGCGAGGCCGAAGGCGGTGGTGCGCTGCAGCGCCTCGCCCGGCTGGCCGAAGAGCATCTCGACCTCCTCCTGCGACACCTCGGAGACGCCGAGCCCCTGGATGAGCCAGCGGGCGAAGCCCTGGCCGCTGGCGAGGTCGGCGGCGGCCACGACGATGAGCAGCGGGACGAGGGTGAGGAGGCTGAGCGCCGCGAAGCCCATCGCACGGTGCATGAGCTCCACCTCGCGGCCTCGGTTCCAGGCGAGCCCGACGACCGACGTGAGGAGGGACCGGTGGAGCCTCTGGAACCAGTGGCCGTGCTCGGCGGGGGCACCGTCGTGGGGCGCACCGGAAGTGGGGGGCATGCCACGGGGAGTACCCGCCCAGGCGGTCGGACACCTCCGTCATGCCGCCGAACGGGGGGGTGGGGGCCGTCGTGGACAGGGAGTGGCGGGGGGTCTAGCGTCGATCTTCGCGTCGGTGCGCGGCGCGAGTGCCGAGAGAGTCAACCTCAGGCTCAGCCTCAGAGTGAGCGTCGAGTTGAGGTTGAGGGTCGGGTTCGACACCAGGGTCTGTTCGGGGCGAGGGCGAGGAGTGGAGTAGTGGGCATGAAGCGGTCACGGACGGTCGAGTGGGAGGACGCCTCCGCCACCGCGAAGGCGGCGGGGACGATGGCGGGGCTCGACTTCCTGCGGGAGATCGTGGCCGGGCGGCTGGCTCCCGCCCCGCTCGGCTCCCTGATGGGCTTCGCACTGGAGGAGGTCGAGGACGGCCGCGCGGTCTTCGGCTTCGAACCGGCCGAAGAGCACTACAACCCGATCGGCAGTGTGCACGGGGGCGTGTACGCGACGCTGCTGGACTCGGCCGCCGGGTGCGCGGTGCACTCGACGCTCCCGCGCGGCATGGCGTACACCTCGCTCGACCTCTCGACCCGCTTCCTGCGCCCGATCACCGCGGACACGGGCAAGGTGCGCGCGATCGGGACGGTCATGAGCCGGGGCCGGCGCACGGCGCTCGCCGAGGCGGGTCTGTACGACTCCTCCGACCGGCTCCTCGGGCATGCCACGAGCACCTGCATGCTCTTCCCGACGGACTGACGGGCGGTCAGATCCGCGCGGAGGCGAGGCAGGAGCGGGTGCAGCCGTCCGGTGCCGTGTCCGGGCGGCCGGTGGAGGCCTGCAGCGCGGCGCTCACGAGCGTCGCCAGCAGGTCGATGTCGGAGCCCATGTCGAGCCGGACCGTCACCCAGCCCGAGCCGGCGCGCAGGCGCAGGGCGCTCGACCCGAGGAGTGCCGGGCGGAGCTTCGCGATCATGGCGCGCGTGAGGTGGACGTCCGCCTCGTGCTCGCCGTGGAAGTGCACGATGTCGTGCGTCGCCGTGTGCAGTCCGAGCTCGGCGCCGCACTGGGCGCGGCCGGGAGCCAGCGAGGGCCAGCTCATCAGACGTTCACTGGCGTGCCGGGCGGTGTTCATACCAGGAGCGTGCCGGGAGTGAGGGCCGTGCACAAGCGTCCTGCGCAATTAATCGCGCCCAGGCGTGAAACAGGCCTGACCGGGGTGACGCAGGGCGTGTACGACGCCCCAAAAGCCCCTTGCGCGACGGAGGGTGGGACTGCGGCGCCCCGGTGGCGACCGCTCGCCGGTTCACCCCACGTTCACTGGGCGGCCGGGCGCTCGCGGATCCGGGCGGCCAGGACGGCGACGTCGTCCTCGGCGTGGTGGGCGTCGAGGCGCAGCAGGACCTCCTCGACGAGCTCCTCGGGGTCGGATCCGGGGCGTACCCGCAGCGAGGACAGCCGGGCGAGCGAGACGTCGATGTCCTCGCCGCGCCGCTCGACCAGGCCGTCGGTGAAGAGCACGAGCGTGTCGCCGGGGGCGAGGGTACGGGTGACGGGTTCGTAGCCGCCGACGCCCGTGCCCAGGGGCGGGCCGACGGGGAGTTCGACGAGGTCGGCGGAGCCGTCCGCGGCGAAGACCGCGGGCGGCAGATGGCCGGCGCTGGCGAAGGTGGCCGAGCCGCGCGCCGGGTCGACCTGGACGAGCAGGCAGGTCGCGGGCCGCAGCCCGCCGTCGCCGGCGACGACGGAGTCGAGCTGGCGGAGCACGCGGTGCGGCGGGAGGTCGGTGGAGGCCACGTCGCGCAGGGCGGAGCGGTACGCGTTCATGTCGACGGCCGCGTCGAGGCCGTGGCCCATCACGTCGCCGACGACGAGCAGGCTGCGGCCGAAGTGGAGCCGTACGCTCTCGAACCAGTCGCCGCCCACCAGCGTCCTGGCGCCGACCGGCAGATAGCGGCCCGCGACCTCCAGATTGGGGTGCGGCCGCCCCGGCTCGGCCACGAGGGCCTGCTGGAGGTGGAAGGCGGTCCGCTCGGTGGCGGCGAGCCGGCGGGCGTGGCCCAGGTGGACGGCGGCGAGCCGCGCCGCGTCGTGGACCGTGGCCGTGGCGTGCTCGCCGAGGGGATCGGCCCGGGCGCTGACGGCGCTCACGTACCCGACGGCCCGGCCCTGGGACTCCAGGGGCGCCACGACCACCTGGACGTGGACACCGCCGGGGGCCACGTCGGCGTACGCGAGGGGCGCTCCGCCCTCGTGCGGGGGGTCCACCCGGTCGATCAGTTTCGGGTCTCCTGCCACCGCCGCGCGTACCCAGCCAGGCCCGTCCTCGGGGCGGACGTCCACGGCCACCGCCTCGTACCCGTGCCGGCGGAGGAACCGGGCCAGGTCCTCACAGATGCCCTGCTCGTCGGGGTGCGACCCGATCTCGTCGATCGCGTCCGTCACGGCTATCAACCGGGCCAGGACCGCCGCTTGCTCCTCGACCAGGGAGGCCTGCTCCCCCGCTCGCTCCGACAAGACACCTCCACCGCCGCTTCGGGCCCCGAGCAGCGCACACATCCATTGGACCAGCGGGGCGACGCGCCCGCCCGCCACACCGGCCGGACCAGGAGTCCATCACATTCCGTGACCCCGTAGCCAGATCTTCCGCCCCCACGCTACGCCGCGACGGTGATCTCGTCCGATCTTCACCAAATCCCCCGTGAGCTTGGCCGCACTGATGGTCCGGACGGTTGTGGAGCGGGGTGGGAGCTGATCGAGTACGCGCATGGCTACTCGCCAGTACAGGATGTCGAGGCTCCGGGGGAGACAACCATGACGACCGGGTACTTCAGCTCCGTCGACGATGTGGCGGAGCGGCTCGCCGCGACCGGCTACCTGGCCTCGCCCGCCGTCGCCACCACCGTCTTCCTCGCCGACCGGCTGGGCAAGCCGCTCCTCGTGGAGGGCCCGGCCGGTGTCGGCAAGACCGAGCTGGCCAAGGCCGTCGCCGAGGTCGCGGGCGCCAGGCTCGTACGGCTCCAGTGCTACGAGGGCGTCGACGAGTCCCGCGCCCTGTACGAGTGGAACCACGCCAAGCAGCTGCTGCGGATCACGGCGGGCCGCGACGAGACCTGGGACGAGACCCGCACGGACATCTTCAGCGAGGAGTTCCTGCTCCCCCGCCCGCTCCTCACGGCCATTCGCTCCGCCGATCCGACCGTGCTGCTGGTCGACGAGATGGACAAGGCCGACATCGAGGTGGAGGGGTTCCTCCTGGAGGTGCTCAGCGACTTCCAGATCACCGTCCCCGAGCTGGGCACCATCACCGCGACCCGGCGCCCCTTCGTCGTCCTCACCTCCAACGCGGGCCGCGAGCTGTCCGAGGCCCTGCGCCGCCGCTGCCTCTTCCTCCACATCGACTTCCCGGAGGAGGAGCTGGAACGCCGGATCGTCGCGACGAAGGTTCCGGGGCTCGGCGCGGCGCTGACGACGTCGGTCGTACGGGTGGTGGGCGCGCTGCGCGCGATGGACCTGCGGAAGGCACCCTCGGTGGCGGAGACCATCGACTGGGCCCGGACCCTGCTCGCCCTGGGCGCCGACGAACTGGACGAGACGGTGGTGCGCGACAGCCTGGGCGTGATCCTCAAGCATCAGGACGACATCCAGAAGGCGGCCGCCAAGCTCGACCTGGACGCGGTGTGACCACCTCGCCGGGCGGGGTGACGGACCGGCTCACCGGTCTGGTGCACGCGCTGCGGGCGCACGGCCTGTCGATCGGCACGGGCGAGAGCGTGGACGCGGGGCACGCCCTGGAGGCGGTGGGGTTCGCCGACCGGGAGCGGGCGCGGGAGGCGCTCGCGGCGACGCTGCTCCACAAGGCGGGGCAGCGGCCGCTCTTCGACCGGGTCTTCGACCTGTACTTCCCGCTGGCCGCGGCCGCCTCGGACGGGGATGATCCCTCCTCCCCGGATTCCGCGCAGGCGTTCGACACGGCGGCGCTGCGGGAGCGGCTCGCCGCCGCTCTGGCCGCCGACGACGGCTCGGCGCTCACCCGGCTGGCGGGCGAGGCGGTGGGTGGCCTCGGCGGGTACGGCTCCGCGCCGGGCTCGGACGGCTGGTCCTCGTACCAGACCCTCGCCCGGCTCCGCCCGGAGACGCTGCTCGCCCGGGTCCGGGCCATGCTCCGGGAGGCCGGCGGCGGGGCGGAGCCGGCCTTCACCGACCGGCTGACGGACGACGAGATCCGGCGGCGCATCGAGGCGTTCCGCGAACGGGTACGGACGGAGGCCAGGCAGCGGGTCGCCGAGCGGCAGGGCCGGGACCGGGTCGCGCGGCGCGCGGTGGCGGGCACCCCGGACGGCGTCGACTTCCTGCTCGCGGGACGGGCCCAGCTGGACGAGCTGCGCACGACGGTACGGCCGTTGGCGCGCAAGCTCGCGACCCGCCTCGCGGCCAGGCGGCGGCGCGCCGCGCGCGGCCGGATCGACCTGCGGCGCACGCTGCGCGGCTCGCTGTCGACCGGAGGCGTACCGATGCGGCCGGTGCTGCGGCGCCGCAGGCCCGCCCGCCCGGAACTCGTCCTGCTGTGTGACGTGTCGGGCTCCGTCGCGGGGTTCGCGAACTTCACGATGCTTCTGGTGCAGGCGCTGCACGACCAGTTCAGCAGGGTGCGGGTGTTCGCCTTCGTCAACCGGGTCGACGAGGTGACCGACCTGATCGCGCGGGGCGCGGCGGACCCGGCCGGCCTCGGGGCGCGCATCCTCGACGAGGCCGTGGTGACGGGCTGGCACGGGCAGAGCGACTACGGGACGGCCCTGGGCGAGTTCGCGGAGCGGTACGCCGACGCCCTCGGCCCGCGTACGGCGGTCTTCGTCCTGGGCGACGCCCGAACCAACATGAGCGACCCGAACCTCCCGGCGCTGAAGCGGATCGCCGACCGGGCCCGCCGGGTCCACTGGCTCAACCCCGAGCAACCCGCGCTGTGGTCGACGGGCGACTCCGTCGCGCTCGCGTACGCCGAACTGGTCTCCATGCACTCCTGCCGCAACGCGCGACAGCTCGGCGAGCTGATCGGCCGCCTGCTGCCGGTGTGACCATGTGACCCGCCTGGCACCTCGCCCGCCTCGGCCCGACGATGGAGGGCATGGATACCAGCGGGACGGATGGGACGGGTGGTGAGGTGTGATGGCACGGGTGACGGTGGACGGCGCCGACATCGTGGTCCGGCTGTCCGTGCGCGAGCGGCTCGCCGCGCGCCGTGGGCACGTGCGCGTGCCGGTGACCGCCCTGCGCGAGGTACGGGTCGAACCCGACTGGTGGCGGGCGCTGCGCGGGCGGCGCGGACGGGGGTTGTGGATCCCCGACCGGCTGTGCGTGGGCGTCCGCGTACTGCCGGACGGCCGGGACTTCGCCGTGGTGAAGCCCGGCACGCCCGTGATCTGCGTCGAACTCCGCGGTGACGCGCCCTTCCGTCGGCTGGCCGTCTCCGACCCTGACCCGGAACGGGCGCTCAATGAGCTGCGCCCGCACGTCCCCACGGACCTGCTGGGGTGAGGCGCTGGTGACTGCTCCCGCCGATCAGCTGGGGGTGACGTTCTCGGCCTGGGGGCCCTTAGGGCCCTGTACGACGTCGAACGCGACCTTCTGGCCCTCGGCGAGTTCGCGGAAGCCGGTGCTGGCGATGGCCGAGTAGTGGACGAACACGTCCGGGCCTCCGCCGTCCTGCTCGATGAAGCCGAAGCCCTTCTCCGCGTTGAACCACTTGACTGTTCCAGTTGCCATGACGAGCTCCTCGGCTCTTGACTACACCTCCATGGTCTCTCGGGATGGGCGGGAAGTCCCGGCGGGTAGCGTGGCCGCCATGGAACTCATCGGAGATATCACGGCCGACCGGCCCCTGCTCGTCCTTGCCGTCAAGGAGGAGGCCCAGTTCCTGGACACGGATCTGCCGGTCCTGCTGACCGGCATGGGCAAGGTCAACGCGGCGACGGCGCTCGCCACCGTCCTGGGGCGCGGACCGCGCCCGTCCGGCGTGGTGAACCTGGGGACCGCCGGGGCGCTGCGTCCGGGGTGGACGGGGACGCACGTGGTGGGCACGGTGATCCAGCACGATCTGGACGGAGAGCTGCTGGAGACGCTGACGGGCGAGACGTACGGCGCCCCGGTCCTCCTGCCGGACGGCGGCGACCTGACCCTGGCCACCGGTGACGCCTTCATCTCGGACGAGGCGGCCCGGGCCCGGCTCGCCGCCCGCGCCGCGCTGGTCGACATGGAGGGCTACGCCCTCGCGACCGCCGCGGGCCTGGCCGGGGTGCCGATCCGGATCGTCAAGCACGTGAGCGACGAGGCGGGCGACGGCGCGGCCAGGACCTGGCGGGAGTCGGTCGCGGAGTGCGCCAGGGCGCTCGCGCGGTGGGCGGAGGAGAACACTCCGTACCGCTCGTGAGGCGTCAGGTGCGCTCGTGAGGGTCAGGAGCGTGGCCCGACCGTCGGGGACGTCGTCGGGCCGAAGCGGCGGCGGTAGGCGGACGGGGAGAGGCCCGTCTCACGGTTCATCAGGGCGCGCAGATGGGCTGCCGTGCCGAGGCCGCTGGCGCGGGCGACGACGTCGAAGCGGGTCTCGCCGCGTTCGATCAGCCGACAGGCGAGGGTCACCCGCTCGCCGGTGAGCCAGGCGAGCGGCGTGGTGCCGAGCTCCGCGCGGAAGCGGCGGTGCAGGGTCGCCGGGCTGACCGCCGCCCGGGCCGCGAGGTCGGCGACGGTGAGCGGGGAGCCGAGGCGTTCCTGGGCCCAGGCGAGGATCGGGGCGAGGGACTCGTCGGGGATCTCGGGGACCGGCCGCTCGACGAACTGCCGTTGCCCGCCGTCCCGGTGGGCGGCGAAGACCAGGCGGCGGCTGACCGCGTTGGCGGCCTCGGCGCCGTGGTCGCGGCGGACGACGTGGAGCCCGAGGTCGAGGGCGGCGGCGCTGCCGGCGGCGGTGAGGATGTCGCCGTCGTCGACGAAGAGGACGTCCGGTTCGAGGCGTACGGAGGGGAAGCGGGCGCGGAAGGCGTCGGCCCACTGCCAGTGGGCGGTGGCCCGCCGGCCGTCGAGCACGCCTGCCTCGGCCAGGGTGAAGGCGCCGCTGCAGAAGCCGATCAGCCGGGCACCGCGCGCGTGGGCCCGGCGGACGGCGTCGAGCACGGCGGGGCGCCGGGGCACCTCGACGTCGGGGCGGTTGGGGACGATCAGCGTGTCGGCGGTCTCGGCCGCGTCGAGTTCGGCGACCCCGGTGAGGGTGAAGAAGCCGTCGCGCATGAGCGTGCGGGGCTCGGGCGAGCAGAGCCGGAAGTCGTACAGGTCGCGCCCGAGTTCGGGCCGGCGCAGGCCGAAGACCTCGGTGGCACAGCCTAGTTCGAAGGGGTTGGAGTTCTCGTCGACGATGACGACGACGCGATGCGCTCCGTGCTGCGCGGCCCGATTCGAGGGCTGTTGCGAGGGCTGTTGCGAGGATCCTTGCGGCATATGCTATTTCTAGCACTCACGCCGGGAGGCGGGCGCGGAGCACGATGGCCGCATGACCCAGAACCCCGCTGTGACCAGCGCTTCCCGTGCCCCCATCGCCCTCGCCACCGCGTTCGCGTCCTTCGAGGACCTGTGGAGCCCGCGCATCCTGGCGCGCGTGAACGACTACGACGTGCGCGTGGCGAAGGTCGCGGGCGAGCACGTGTGGCACGCCCACGACGACACGGACGAGTTCTTCCTGGTCATCGAGGGCGAGCTGCACATCGCGCTGCGCGAGAACGGCACGGAACGGACGGTGTCCCTCCCCCGGGGCTCGGCCTTCACCGTCCCCAAGGGCGTGGAACACCGCCCGTACGCCCCCTCCGGCGCGTCCCTGCTCCTCTTCGAGCCGACGGGCACCCTCACGGTCGGCGACCGCCATGACGCCGTACCGGACCACGTGGACGCGACTACGGGCCACGCACTGGAGGTGTGAGCCCGCTACGGGCCGGGCTACGGGCCCGCTGTGAGCCCGCTACGACAGCGGCAGATCCAGATACGTCGGATTCTCCGCCGTCGAGTGGACCTCGATCTCCGTGCGGTCGATGCTCGCGTCCGCGTACAGCTGGTCGCGACTGGTCACCGCAAGCATCAGGCGGTGGCCGGCCGGAATGTCGTACGCCGCCGCCTGGAGGTCGATGTGCGTGGTGATCGGCTCGTTCGGAGTGAGATCGAGGAAGGTCCTCGGCTCGTGGGTGATGATCCGAGCCGTCCCGAGGACCGGGTCCACGTCGAAGAGGTACGCGACGAGCGTCGCCGAGACCGCCGACGAGGTGAACGTGAGACGCAGCCGCGGAGTTCCCCGGACGCTCTTCACCGCGGGCAGGACGGGCGTCTTCCAGATCGCCGCGTTCTTCCGTTCGAACCAGCGCGTCCGGTAGGTCACCGGCGCGCCGTAGACCTCGGCGGTCCCGGTCGTCACAGGGTTCTCGGCCGCGGTGAACCCGGCGTCCGCGCCGGCGGTGAACGGCCGCTCCCAGGTGGGCGCGACGCCCGGGGACAGCTCCCCGTCCCGCGGGTGGAGGAGGTCCGGCCGGGCGGCTGGCTTGAGGTGGAACCGCTCGGTGGAGCCGGTGACGTCCGCCCACGCCTTGCGCTCCTCCACCTCGGCGGGCCGCACGATCTGCCGGGAGATCGGCGGCAGGCCCGGCACGGTGATGGGCACCGGAAGCGGAACGGTGGTGTACGTGAACATCACCTCGTTGGCGACCTGCGGCAGCGTGTCGACCCCGTTCTCCTCGCCGAGGAGGTGGTGGGCGAGCCAGCGATAGCCCTCGTCCACGACCCGGTTCGGCAGGCCGGCAAGGCCGGGGAGTTCGGCGCCGCTGTGGTCGCCGATGGACAGCAGCAGCCGTTTGGGGCCGGTGAGCCGCTCGAACATGTCCAGCGTCTGCCCGACCGGGCAGAGCGTCTCGTGCCAGTGCCCGCCGATGAGGATCGGGACACGGCGGGCGTTGATGGCGTCGACGTACGTGACGGGCGAGCGCACCGCCGCCCACGCCGTGACCTCGTCCATGTTCCGGTGGACGAAGAAGTCGTCGAGGAGCGCCCGGGTGGCCGCGTCGAGGTGGCCGATCGTCTCGCCGTCCTGGTTCTTCGTGGCCGCCAGGAGCGCCTGGAAGGCACGGATACGGCGCGTGCTGTTGCCGTACATGCACGCCGCCAGGTCGGACCATCCGCTCAGCGCGACCACCGCGCCCACGCGCGGGTCGTGGGCGGCGGCCATGCAGCTGATGCCGGCGCCGTAGGAGTCGCCGAAGAAGCCGACGTTCGTCGGTTCGGAGCCGGTCCGCCGGGCGGCCCAGTCGATGGCGGCGGAGGCGTCGCGCCAGTCCTCCTCCCCGCAGACGCCGATGAACCCGCCGGACCGGAAGAAGCCGCGCGGCTGGTAGGCGAGGACGTCGTAGCCCTGGAGGGAGAGCTTGAAGGCGAGGACCGCGAACGCCTGCCAGGGTGCGCCCCAGGCGGACGGGATGACGACGAGGGGGCGCGGGAGTCCGTCGCGGTGGTGCCAGAACCCGCCGTCGAGGACGACGCCGTCCTCGCGCCGGATCGAGGCCCGTTCCCAGACGGCGATGCGGGTGAAGCCGGCGATGTCGGCGGCGAGTTCGTCGGGGAGGCCTGCCGACGGTGAGGCAGCGGCTCGCGCGCCGGGCCTCAGGGCCGCGAGGAGCGGCTCCCATGCCTCCTGCGGGGCGCCGATCCGGCTGAGGGCCACGGTGGGGTCGGCGGGAAGGAGCGTCGGGTCGACCTGCTGCTGGTGCTCGTCCTGCATGTGTCTTCCTTCGCTGGGTACGGGTGGCCGGTTGCGGGGCGTCAGCCGAGCGGCAGGTCGAGGTGGGCGGGGTCGCCCTCCGGGGAGCCGACGACGGTCTGCGTCCAGGCGACGGAGGCGTCTCCGTACAGCGGGTCCTTGCTGTCGATGACGAGCATCAGCCGGTGTCCGGCCGGGACGTCGTACGCCGCCGCCTGCAGCTCCCACTCCACCGCGGTCTCCTGATCGGGCGTCAGCCCATGGAGGTTGACCGGCTCGTGGGTGATGATGCGGGCCGTGTCGTCCTCGGCGACGTCGAGGAGGTGGGCGAAGAGGCTCGCGGAGGTGGCCGTGGAGCGGGCCGTCAGGCGCAGCCTCGGGACACCGCGGACGCGGCGTGGTGCGGCGAGTGGCTCGGTCGTCCAGACGGCGGCGTGGGCGCGGTCGATCTTCCGGGTGTCGTAGATCTTCGGGTTGCCCGCGTACTCCGCCTGCCCCGTCTTCATCAGCGCGTCCATGGCGGTGGCCTCGGTGTCGACGCCCGCGACGAAGCCGAGCTCCCAGCCGGTCTCCTGGCCCGGCGCCTCGCCGCCCGGGACGAGCCGGCCGTCGGCTCCCTGCCCGCCTCCGCCGGCGCCGGTGCCCGTCAGGCCGAAGCGTTCGGTGCCCGTGGTCACGTCGGACCAGTCGGCGACGGACTCGCGCCGCGCCTGTTCGACGATCGTGTTCTTGCCGGTCGGCTCGCCCGTCACCGGGTCGAGGACCGGCACGGTCACGTAGGTGAACATGACCTGGTTGCTGACGCGGTCCCAGCTGTCCACGCCGTTCCGCTCGCCCTTGAGGTGGTGGTCGAGCCAGTCGTACGCCTCGCGCAGCGGCGTGTTGTCGGCCACCGGGCGGATCAGGCCCGGGCCTTCGGGGGCGGCGTGGTCGCCGATCCAGATGTTGAGGCGCTTGGGCACCTGGAGCAGGTTGAAGGTCGTCAGGAGCTGGTTGACCGGGAAGAGGCTCTCGTGCCAGGTGTTGGAGACGAACGTCGGGGTGCCGAAGCGGTTGGTGTTCTCGACGTACGACTCGGGGGCGCGCCGGTTTCCCCAGTCGACGACGTCGTCCATGTTCCGGTCGGCCAGGAAGTCGGTGAGGATCCTGCGGTTGTCCGGGTCGAACTTGTCCTCGACGGTGCCACCGGTGAGGCCGAGCAGCGCCTGTACGGCCTGGACGTGCCGGGTGCCGTGGTCGTACAGGCTGGTGGCCAGGTTGCCCCAGGTGGAGAGCGCGACGACGGCGTCGACCCGCTCGTCGTGGGCGGCGACCAACTGGCTGATGCCCGACCCGTAGGACTCCCCGAGGAAGCCGATCGTGCTCGGCGCGAGGTGGTCGACGGCGTGGTCGATGACCGTGGAGCCGTCCGCCCAGTCGTTCGGGCCGCCGACATCGACGAAGCCCTCGGAGGTGGAGGGCAGGAAGGGGAAGCCGAGTCCCCGGGGCGTGTACGCGAGGACGTGGTAGCCGCGGCGGGCCAGGGACAGGTACGCCCACATGAAGAGCGGCCAGCCGAAGGGGTGCCAGCCGGCCGGGACCACGACCAGGGGGTGCGGTCCGGCACCGCGCTGCTTGAGGCTGAAGGTGGAGAGCCGGTACCCCTCGGACGTCACGATCCGCGGGAAGCCGGGTTCGGCCAGTGCGAGCACCTGGCGGACGGTCTCGTCGAGGTCACCGGGGAGGAGGCCGTCGCCGCCCCCGTTCCTGACGGCGTTCGCGAGGGCCTGGCCCAGCCGGGCGGCCACGGGATGGACCGATCCGTCGGCGGCCCACACCCCCTCGTCGGCGAGCTGGGCGATCTCCGCCGAAGTGATCCCCTGACTGTCTGTGGCGAAGCCGGATCCGTCGAACGAGCCGAAGGAATTCTCCGGGCTGAAGGAATTCTCCTGGGGCACGAGCACCCGTTCCTCTCGTCTGATCTGCCGAAGTGTCCGCTGTGCGGACGGCCGCCCCAGCCAAACGCATTGCGGACAGAGCCACCAGAGAGCGCAGGAACAGCGCACGAGGCACCGAACCGGTCGTCAACGACACTCCTTGCCCGGATTTCCACGTTTCGGACGGGCGGCCCCGTGTGCCCACGCGCGCGTGGCCGCCGGCCGTCCTCGCCGCTTGGCCGACGCCGGGACCATCCTGGAGGCATGGGCACCGTCCCGCAGCCACCCCTCGGTGCGGGTGGTGCGCCCATGCGCCCCCGATGAGGACGCGAGCGCCGGGTCGGGGTCCGCGCACGATGCCCACCTGGGGCCTTGGAGGGAGGCGGGACGCATGAGCGAGTCCGGCACAGAATGGTCCGGCACGGGGGACACGGAGGGCATCGGCGGCAAGACACGGTTCGAGGACATCTACGACCGGCCCGACCCGCGGGCGTACTTCCGGCGCCTCGCACCGCTGGAGTACGAGATCCCGCAGCAGGCCCAGGCCGCCTTCCGGCGCGCGGCGGCCGAGCGTGACGGCGGTACGGTGCTCGACCTGTGCTGCTCGTACGGGATCAACGCGGCGCTGCTCAACCACGACGTCACGCTGGCCGAGCTGTACGCGCGCTATACCGACCCCGAGGTGAGCGGGCTGACCTCGGCGGAACTCGCCGTACGGGACAAGGAGTTCTACGCGGCACGGCGCCGGCCGGACGCGGCCCCGGTCATCGGCCTCGACGTCGCGGACAACGCCGTGCGGTACGCGCGGGCGGTCGGGCTCCTGGACGACGCGTTCGCGGAGAACCTGGAGCTGGGCGTACAGCCGAGCCCACGGCTGCGCGCCGCGATGGCCGACGTCGGCCTGATCACGCTGACCGGGGGCGGCAGCTATCTCACCCGGCGTACGTTCGACGCGCTTCTCGGGTGGGCGGGGCGACCGCTGCGGGTGAGCGCGTTCGTCCTGCGGACGGTCTCGTACCGGCCGATCGCCGACTGCCTCGCGACCCACGGCCTGCGGACCGCCCACGACCCCTCGCGGACCTACCCGCAGCGGCTCTTCACCGACCCGGGTGAGCAGCGCTTCGCGGTGGAGGCGGTACGGAGACTGGGTGCGGACCCGACCGGCCGGGAGGCGGCGGGCCGCTTCCACACGGTGCTGTACGAGTCGGTCCCGGCGTACTAGCGCGGCTGGGTCCCGGCGGACCGGGGCGGCTGGTCCAGCGGAGCAGGGCGGCCGCGCGAACTACTCGCGGCGTACGACGAGCATCGCGGCCACGTCGTCGTCGACGCCGTGGGCGCCGTAGGCGTCCAGCTCGTCGTGGAGCAGGGCGGGGACGCGCTCGCCCGGCTCGTGCACCCACTGGGTCATCCGGTCCTGGAGCGGGTAGAAGGTGCCGGCCCGGTCGCGGGTCTCGCTCACCCCGTCGGTGTACAGGAGCAGCCGGTCCCCCGGAACGAACGGAACCTCCTCGACGCGGTGGTGGGAGTCGAGGAGGCCGGAGAGGTTGATCGGCAGGGACGGGTCTTCGAACGGAACGAACCGCACCCGGTCGCCGTGCTGGAGCAGGGGCGCCGGGTGGCCGCAGCTGAGGAGGCGGGCGACGGCCCCGTCGTCGGGGATCTCGACGAGGACGACGGTGGCGAAGCGTTCGGCCGCGTCGGTGTCGGGGTCCCAGGCGCCGTACCGGCCGAGGCCCTCCTCCAGGCGGTCGGCAAGCGCGGGCAGGTCGGGGGCGTCGTTGACGGCGGCGCGGAAGGAGCCGAGCAGGACGGACGCGGTCTCCACGGCGCCGAGCCCCTTGCCCTGGACGTCGCCGAGCATCAGGCGTACGGCGCCGGGTACGTGCACGGCCTCGTAGAAATCGCCGCCGATCCGGGCCTTGGCGGCGGCCGCGACGTACAGCAGATGGAGGTCGACGGGGCCGAGCCGGGGCGCGAGGGGGCGCAGGACGACGCGCTGGACGACCTCGGCGACGGCGGTGACCTCGCGCAGTTCGCGCTCGTAGCGTGACCTGGCCCGGCTGACCCAGGCGGCGACCAGGGTCACCACGCCGAGCGCCGACTCGTTCGTGGTGATGTCGGGGAGGAAGGGGTCGCCGCTGGTCGTCCCGAGGATCACGCCGAGCACCATGGCGACCACGCCGATGGCGACGGTCCCCCGAACGCTCCAGGTGACGGCGGCGAGGGCGGGCGCGGCGGCCAGGAGGCGGTCGTAGCGTTCCTCGTTCTCGGAGAGGAGGTCGGCGAGCACCGTCAGGACCATGACCAGGACCGGCAGCGCCCGGCCGATGCTGATCTGCGTGCGCGACCGCCGCATGGGGCGGCCCCGTGGATCACCGGAGGGCATTGCGTGATCGTACGAGGCCGGGGCGGCGCGACCTCGGTCTCGCCGCCCCTCTGGCGTGTCAGGGCAGGGGCGCGGGCACGTCGGGGCTCTTCGCGGGTGCGGCGCGTCCGGGCAGCCCGAGCGCCGCGGCGACGCCGAGGGCGGCGACGGCGGCCAGGACCAGGAACGTGGTGCCCATCGCGGGGACGACGCCCGAGGGCGCGGTGACCGTCATCAGCAGGGTCGCGGCGGCGACGCCGAGCGCGGGGCCGACGTTCATGGCGGTCTGCTGGAGCCCGCCCGCGACCCCGGCGTCGGCCACGGAGGCCCGGTGCACGACGACGGCGGTCGCCGTGGCCATGACCGTACCGAAGCCTGCGCCCAGCAGGGCGAAGCAGACTCCGGTCGGCACCGCCGTCGCGGTCGCGTCGAGCCGGGACAGCAGGAGCACGCCGAGGGCGAGCAGGGCGGCTCCTCCGGCCGTCGTACGGCGCGGCCCGAAGCGGCGTTGCAGGACGGCCGCGGCGGGCGCGCCGAGCACCATCAGCACGGCGAGGGGCAGGACCCACAGGCCGCTGGAGAGTGGGTCGAGTCCACGGACGTCCTGGAGCAGGTACGTCGCCACGAACAGCGCGCCGAACAGGGCCGACGACGACGCCAGCAGGGTGGCGAGCCCCGCCAGGACGGGCCGGGACCGCAGGAGGGCGGGCGGCAGGAGCGGGTGGGCGGCGCGCCGCTCGTGCCGCGCGAGGACCGCCCCGGCCGCGACGGCGGCGCAGAGGGCGAGCCCGGTCGCAGGGCTCCAGCCCGGCTCCGGGACCGCGACGAGCACATGGACAAGACCGGCGAGCGTGACGGCCAGCAGCACGGCGCCGGGCAGGTCGAGCGAGGAGGCGGCCGAGGCCGCCGCTCGGGGCTGCGGCGCAACGCCCGGCGCGGCCTCGTCCCGCGCGGGCGGGCGTGTCGGGGTTGCGGCCGCCAGGAGGGCGATGGCCAGGGCGGGAATTGCCGTCAGGGCGAAGACCGAGCGCCAGCCGTAGGCCGTGACGAGGGCGCCGCCCACGAGCGGGCCCACCGCGGCCGCGAGGCCGATCGCGCTCATCCGGAGGGCGATCGGCATGGCCAGGCGGTCGGGCGGGAAGGCCGCGCGGAGCATGCCGAGGGTGGCCGGTTGCAGGAGCGCCCCGGCCACGCCCTGGAGGACCCGCAGGGCGATCACCCAGCCGATGTCGGGCGCGAGGGCGATCGCGGCCGAGGTCGCGGCGAAGCCGAGCGTGCCGAGGACGAAGAGCCTCCGGTGCCCGTACGCGTCTCCCAGCCGGCCCGCGAAGACGAGGAGGCTCGCCACCGCGACGAGATACCCGGTGCTGGTCCACTGGACCTGGCCGAAGTCCGCGCCCAGGTCGCGCTGGAGCGTGGGCTGGGCGATCGTCAGGACCGTGCCGTCGAGGGCCACGACGGCGGCGCCCACGACGCTGCAGGCGAGGGTCACCCGCCGTTGACGTATCACCGTGCGCCCCCGGCCGGGCCGAGGTGCGCGTCGAGGACGGCCCGCAGGAGCGGCTCGATGTCGTCGGTGCGCGTGGCGAGCCGGAGGCTCCCCCAGGCCCGGAGCTGGGCGATGCCGTGCAGGTTCGCCCAGAGGGCGGCCGCGACGACGGTCGGCTCCGGGTCCGCCCCCGGGCGGGCGCGGGCGACGAGCCGGCCGAGGAGGTCGAAGAGCGGCAGGCTCGTCTCGCGCAGCCCGAGGCGGCCGCTCTCAAGCAGGTCGTGCCGGAACATCAGCTCGTACATCCCGCGCCGGCTCCGCGCGAAGTCGAGGTGGACCCGGGCGAGGGCGTCGAGCTGCGTCCGCGCGCCCGCACGCTCCCGCGCCTCCTCCCCCACCACGGCCGCCACCCGGTCCGCGAGCTCCGCGAAGCCCTCGCGGGCGATAGCCGACAGCAGGTCGAGGTGGGTCGGGAAGTACCGGCGCGGCGCTCCGTGTGAGACCCCGGCGCGCCGGGCGATCTCCCGGAGGGACAGCGCCTGCGCGCCTTCCGCGTGCACGAGCTCGACCCCGGCGTCGACCAGCCGGTCGCGCACCCCGGCCTCCGGATCGATCCCGCGCCCGCTTCCTGCCCCTGCCTGCGTCCCCGTCTGTGTCTCCTCAGTCATAGACACTGTCTACCAGGTCATCGTAGACAGTGTCTATGAAGATCGACACAGGTCTCCGCTACACTGTTCGACAGCGAAGGGGAGTAGCCCTGCGAACCGGTCGTCGACACACTGGAGCCCTCGGGTTCCCGGTGACCGGGTCCACGCGAACAGCGCGGACGGGCGAGACCTTCGGCCAGGCATTCGCCATGTCCGCGTTCCGTGGGCGTGGTCCGTCATGCCGGGCCGAGTGGTTCTCCCCGTCGCCCACCGTGGTGCCGTGCGGATCCCGGGCCCGGAACGAGCAGAGAGCCCCCGGTACATGCACCTCGATCCCTTGGCGATTCTCACCGCCTTCGGGCTGATCTTCCTCGCCGAGCTTCCCGACAAGACGATGTTCGCGTCCCTCGCCATGGGCACGCGCATGCGTCCGCTGTACGTCTGGTTCGGCACCTCGACCGCGTTCCTCGTGCACGTGGCCATCGCCGTGGGCGCCGGCAGCCTGCTCGGCCTGCTGCCCGACTGGATCGTCAAGCTCGTCTCGGCCCTGATGTTCGGCTTCGGCGCGTTCATGCTGCTGCGCGCCGGTGGCGACGACGATGCGGACGAGGCCGGCGGCAAGACGGTGACCGGCTTCTGGCCGGTCTACTCGACCGCGTTCATGGCCGTGTTCATCAGCGAGTGGGGCGACCTGACGCAGATCACCACGGCCAACCTCGCCGCCACCAACGGCACCTGGTCCACGGCGATCGGCTCCGCCGCCGCCCTGATGAGCGTCTCGGCCCTCGCGCTCGTCGCGGGCCGGTTCATCGCCAAGCGCGTCCCACTGAAGACCGTCCAGCGCATCGGCGGCCTGTGCATGGCCGCCCTGGCCATCTGGTCGCTCACCGAGATCTTCGTCGGCTGACACTCCCGGGCGCACCACACCCCTGACCGCACCACACCTCTGACCGCGCGACGCCCCCGGATCGCCCCGATCCGGGGG
>NZ_JBHXPI010000033.1:0-80431 GCF_042718575.1 Streptomyces sp. NPDC058579 | reverse complement strand
GCCTGTGGACCGGTCCGCCGCGGCGGGCGGACCGCGTCGGCCGAGGCACCTCCGAGCCACGGCCGACGCCTACAGCGATATCGATTCGGGCGAGCGACGCTCCTCATGGTCCCGATCCGCGAGGGTCAGGCTGCACAGCCCGTCCTCGCAGGAGCGCCGCAGGCGGCCCCGCGAGACGGTCTGGATCAGGCCGATGGTCCAGCACATCGGGCAGCCGCGCAGGGCCAGTACGCCGACCGGCAGCAGCAGCAGGCTGATCGGGCCGACGGCCGGGAGGAGCGCGAAGGCGCCGACGAGACCGCCGAAGCCGAGTACACCCCGGACCAGGTGGCGGGGCAGGGACGCACTCGCGAAATCAGGCCCGCCGGCACGAGTCGTCTTCATGGATGCCTCCAGGCGTGGGTTCGAGTGTCGGTTCGGCTGTGGCACGGAGGGAGCGCTGGACCGCGGTGCGGGCGCGGTGCAGTCGCGACTTCATCGCGGCGGTGCTGAGGCCGAGCGCGTCCGCGGTCATGCGCCCGCTGTGGCCCTGGATGTCCCGCATGATCAGCACGTGGCGCTGGTCTGCCGGGAGCCCGGCGATGGCGGCCGCCACCCTGCCCGCCTCCAAGCGCTGCAGCACCACGTCCTCGGCCGAGCGCACGGCGACGTCCGGCAGAGGTGTGGGTACCCGCATCGTCCGCGCCCGCCGGAGGCATTCGTTGCGGACGATCCGGAACATCCACGACGCCAGCGCACCGGACGCCCGAAGCATCCCGATCTTGCGATAGAGGATGATCAGGGCTTCCTGCGCCGCGTCCTCGGCGTCCTCGGGAGTGGCGCAGAGCGAGCGGGCGAACCGTTGCACGTTCGGGTGCGCACCCGAGACCAACGCGGTGATCGAGTCGACGTCGCCGCGTTGAGCGGCGACGATCAACTGTTCAGCGGGCCAGGTCGGGTCAGCCACGGGCTTGCTTCCACTTGCGGACGGCGAAGTAACTGCACGTACAGAGCAGCACGGCTCCGACGGCGATGGCGATACCTGTGATCATGAAGACCTCCTCGTCAGGTCCCGACGTTCGTCGGCACGTGTATAGGAGGCAAGGCACCGCCGAAAGGATTCGGTCCGCACCCTGAAAAGTCGACACACCTGTTCAACCGTCGGACGGGTGAGGGACCGTCACCACTCGCGGGCGGCTATCAGCTCCTCCACGTCGGCGTCGGCGAAGCCGTACGCATTGGCGACGAACCAGAAGTTCTCCGCGATCTCCTCCCGGGCGACGGTCTCGATCTCGCTCCCGGCCTCGTCGAAGTCCGCCTCCAGCGCGTTGAACTCCTCGGTGGCCACCTCCGTGAGCGCGTACAGCGCGGTCAGGTCGGCCGGACGCTCCGCCTCGATCCGCCCGCAGAGCCGCAGCAGGATCGCCCGCCCCTTGTCGACCACGTGGTCCGGGTAGTACCCGTCCTCGTACAGCGCCTTGAGAAACGCGTACCCCGTCACCTGCTCGTTCGTGATCTGCATGTTGGCCCTTCCCCTGGTGATCACCGGACGTGTCCATCGTGCAGCACGCCACTGACAACGCTCCTCGGACCGACCGCCGGACCGACCGCCGGACGAGCCGCCGCACCGGCCCGGGGGCGTGTCACCCTGGAAGGGACGGTCCGACGACGACGAGGGGTGGCCCTTGAGCACCGATCCGATCCACCGGGAGCTGGACCGGCTCGCCGACAAGACGGCCCCTCAGGTCGTCGCCTGGCGGCGGCATCTGCACCGACACCCCGAGCTGTCCAACCGCGAGTCCGGGACCGCCCGTCTGATCGCGGATCACCTCCGGTCCCTGGGCCTGGACGAGGTCCGTACCGGGATCGCCGGGCACGGTGTGGTGGGTGTGCTGCGCGGCGGAGTACCGGGCGGGCGCGTGATGGCGCTGCGGGCGGACACCGACGCGCTGCCCGTCGAGGACCTGTGCGGCGAGGACTTCGCCTCGCGGGTCGTGGACGCCGACTACCCCGGTGACCCGTTCCCCGTCTCGCATGCCTGCGGCCACGACTGCCACGCCGCCATGCTCATGGGCGCGGCGACCGTGCTGGCGGGGGTGCGCGAACGGCTGCCGGGGACCGTGCTGTTCGTCTTCCAGCCCGCGGAGGAGGGGCCTCCGGTCACCGAGCGGGGCGGGGCGCGGGCGATGCTCGACGAGGGCGCGTGCGCGGATCCGGTGCCGACGATGACGTTCGGGATGCATGTCACGCCGTACCCCAAGGGGTACGTGGGCTACCGCGTGGGCAATCAGTACGGCGCCTCCACGCTGGTACGGATCGTCGTCAGCGGCAAGCAGACGCACGGCTCCACGCCGTGGCAGGGCGTCGACCCCATGCCGGCCGTCGGAGCGATCCTGACCGGCATCGGGCAGCTGTACCGTCAGGTCTCCGCGTTCGACCCGATCACGGTCTCCATCGGCCACATCGAGGACGTCGGACGCTTCAACATCGTCGGCCAGACCGTCACCCTGTGGGGCACCGTCCGCTGCGCGGTCGAGTCGGACATGGCGGAGGTCAAGGGTCGGCTGACCACGCTCGCGGAGCACTCTGCGAGCGCGTACAACGCCTCGGCCACGGTCGAATACCTCCAGCCGGTCCCGCCCGTGCACAACAGCGCCGAGTGGGTCGCGGCGGGCCTCCCGACGATCCGGCGGGTGGTCGGCGAGGAGCGGACGGTGGAGACGGGGGCGACGCTGGGGTACGACGACGTGTCCGAGTTCATCGCCCGCTTCGGCGGCCTGTACGTGATGCTGGGCGTCCAGGACGCCGCGCTGGACGCGGACGGCCACCCGGTCCCCGTACCGGGAGGCCGAGGCCTGGTCACCAACCACAATCCGCACTTCTACGCGGACGACGACACCCTCGTCACCGGCGTCCGGCTGCACGCGCACATGGCGTACGACCATCTGACGGGCAGCGCGACCGTCTAGGGGCAGTCCCTAGGGCTCCCGGCCCCGTGCCGCGGCGACCGTCGCGACCTGGGCGGCGAAGGCGCGGACCAGCGCGTTCTCGGCGGCCGTCGGCCAGACGAGTCCGTACGCGAGGGGCGGGGCGTCCCGCAGCGGTACGTAGGCGATGCCGGGGCGCGGGTGGTACGCGGCTCCGCGTGCCGCGCCCGGCGAGACGCCACGCCCGGCGCTCACGTGGGAGAGGACCTCCTGCCAGGTGGAGGCGACGGGCCCGCGCGGGATGGCGGCGCCGGAGGGGGTGCGCCGGGGGTAGTGGGCGTCCAGCCAGTGGCCGGGGTGGGCGCCCGCCGTGGTGACCATGGGGACACCGGCGAGGTCCTCGACGCCGACGGAGTCCCGGCGGGCGAGAGCGTGGCCGGCGGGTACGAGCAGGACTCGGGGTTCCTCGGCGAGGACAGGTCCGGCCGTGAGTCCGGGTTCGCGGACGGGGAACACCGTCAACTGGACGTCGAGCGCGCCGTCGAGGAGGGACTGGAAGCCACCGTCGAGCGGTACCTCGCGCACGGTGATCTCGCAGCCGGGGTTGCGGGCGAGGAGCTTGTCGGCGGCGGCGCTGAGCAGTTCGCCGTCCCAGGGGGTGCCGAAGCCCACGCGGAGGGTGCCCCGTACGCCCCGTCCGGCAGCCGTGGCCCGTTCGAGGGCGGCCAGGATCTGTAGATGGGCGGGGCGGAGTTCGTCGTAGAGCCGGCGGCCCACCGGGGTCAGCAGGACACGGCGGCTGGTGCGCTCGAACAGCGGTGTCCCGACCCTGCGTTCCAGCTTCTTGACGGTCTGGCTGATCCGGCCGGTGGAGACGCCGAGCCGCTCGGCCGTGCGGCCGAAGTGGAGCTCTTCGGCGAGCGTCAGGAACGCCTCCAGTTCGTACCGTTCGAGCACCGCGCACCTCCCCCTCATCGTTGAGCCCTGCTAAACGCCGGTTGAATTGTCGCACCTTGATGGAGCGGTCCGGCGGGCAGGAGGGTGAGGGGCATGGATCTGCTGACCGGCCGCCGGCCGCCGAAGGCCCCACGGCCCGAGCCCCGCCGCCTCACCCGCACCGACGTCCTCGTCATCGCGGTCGCGGGCGCCGTCACCGTGGCCAACCTCTACTTCCCGCAGCCGCTGCTCGACGCGATCGCCAGGGGACTGCGGGTCTCGACGCACACGGCGGGACTCGTCGCCTCCGCCGCCCAGCTCGGGTACGCGATCGGCATCCTGTTCCTCGTACCGCTCGCGGACACCGCCCGGCTCCGCAGGCTCACCACCGTGCTGCTCGCCCTGACCAGCGGCGGGCTGCTCGTCGCCGCGGCGGCGCCCAACGTCCTCACCCTCGCGCTCGCGACCCTGGCGCTCTCCACCACGACGGTCCTGCCGCAGATCCTCACCCCCGTGGCGGCGGCGCTCGCGGGGCCCGGCCGGCGTGGCCGGGTCATCGGGCTCGTAGGGCTCGGCCTCACCTTGGGCTCGACCCTCTCCCGTACCGTCTCCGGCGTGGCCTCCGACGCCGGCGGGAGCTGGCGTACGGCCTATCTGCTGGCCGCCGCCGCGACGGCGGCCCTGCTGTGGTTCGTCCCGCGCGCCCTGCCGGAGCGCCTCGGCACGACCGGCGGGGACCGGCTGCCGTACCGAAGGCTGCTTGCGAGCCTTCCGCGGCTCTTCGCCGAGCACCGGGAGGTACGCGAGTCGGCGCTGACCGGGGCCGCGGTCTTCGCCGCGTTCAGCGTCTTCTGGGCGACCCTCGCCTTCCATCTGGCCTCCTCCGGCCTCGCCCTCGGGCCGGGCGTGGCGGGTCTCTTCGGGGTGCTGAGCCTGCCCGGGGCGCTGCTGTCGGCGTACGCGGGACGGCTCGCCGATCGCTACGGGACGGGGCCGGTCCGCGCCGGTGCGCTGCTCTGCCTGGCCGTCTCGTTCGCCGTCGTCGGCCTCGGTGCGTACGACCTGGTGGCGCTGGTGGTGGGGGCCAATCTGCTGGTCCTGGGGACGAGCGTGGCCCAGGTGGCGAACCAGGCGCGGATCTTCGAACTGGATGCCCGGATCGCGGCCCGCATCAACACGGTCTTCATGCTGTTCACCTTCGCTGGCGGGGCGCTCGGCTCGCTCACGGCGGCGTGGCTGTACGGGGCGTACGGCTGGACGGCGACGGTCCTGGCCTCAGCGGGGTTCACAGCCCTGGCCGCGCTGGTGGTGACGGCCGCGCGACGGACGGCCGCTCCGAGTTGCGGCGCGCCGGACAGGCGCGAGGCTGGGAATCACACCCGCGTACCCCGCAGGGAGAGACGATGAAGGATCTCGCAGCCCTCGCCGACGAGCATCTGGCCGCCGCACGCAGCGCCCCGCACGGCCGGAGCGCCCAGGTGGTGATGCACGACGGGGTGCTCCGGCAGAGCGTGATCGCCCTACTGGCCGGAACCGCGCTCGACGAGCACAACGCGCCCCCCGCGGCGAGCCTGATGGTGCTGCGGGGACGGGTGAAGCTGACGACCGCGGGGTGGTCGGACGAGTTGTCGGCGGGTGAGCTGAAGATGATCCCCAAGGAGCGGCACGGCCTCGCCGCCCTGGAGGACGCGGTCGTCCTGCTGACCGCCGTCAACGACTGAGCCGGCGCCCCTCCCGCTCACTCCGTCGCGTCGAGGTCCTCGGCGTAGTGCTCGATGGCCCGTCGGTACCGCTGTACCGACGGGTCCTCGCTGGTCGCCGCGAGCAGCCGCAGGAGCAACCGTGCCGACTCGTGGTGGTCGCCCGTGTTGTACAGAGCCATCGCCAGGAAGGTGCGCAGAGCGCCGTCGTCGGGGAACTCCGCGACCGCGCCGCGCAGGGTGGCGACGGCCTCCTCGTACCGGCCTAGGGTGCGGAAGGTGCTGCCGAGGCCGAGGAGCGCGCCCCTGCGGTCCGCCTCGGAGAGGCCGGTGGGGCCGGCGGGGCCGGTCGCCTTCAGGGCCCGCTGGTAGTGGGGGACCGCGTCGGCCTCCAGGCCGAGCACGTCGTGCGCCCAGGCGGTCTGGTAGGCCACCTCGGCGTCGTCGGGCAACCGCGCCGCGAGTTCCACCAGCCGGTCCCTGGCCTCCTCCTGACGGCCCTGCTCGCGCAGTCCGACCGCCGCCGCCAGCAGGCGGTCCCGCTCGTCGTCGCTCATCGCGGTGGTGTCCATGGACGCATCCTCGCAGGTCGCCGTGGAGTGCCGGGCGGCGGCTGCCAGGTGACGGAACGCCATACTCCAGGCGGCCGGTTGTGGCTGCCGGGCCCATAGGGCGCCCGCACGGACCGCCCCTACTCTCCCGGCAACCACCCGCCATGCCCACGGGAGACGACCTTGGGCTGGCCCGAGCCGCCGGGAGATCCCATGCGTCCACCCCGTCCCCTCCGCCCACGCGGCCCACGTGGGCCCCGCAGACTGACGGCCCTGCTGCTGTTCGCCGCCGTGACCCTCTTCCCGACCACGACACCGGCGGCGGCCGCCGCGTCCGCCGCGGTCGCAGCCCCGGCCGCAGCCCCCGCCGCCGTGGTGCCCGTCCCCGGGCAGCTCAAGCCGTACGCCATCGACGCGGTCTACAGCGCCGGCATCTCGTCGGGCGGCTACATGGCCACGCAGCTCCACGTCGCGTACTCGGGTACGTTCAGCGGTTCGGCGGTGTTCGCGTCGGGGCCGTACAACTGCGCCCAGAACACGCTCTCCACCGCCCTCAACGCCTGCATGAACACCGTGCAGGACCTTCAGCTCGCGCAGTTGGAGCAGACGACCCGGACCTGGTCGTCGCAGGGGCTCGTCGACCCGGTCGCGAACCTCTCCGGCGATCCGGTGTACGTCTTCAGCGGCTCGGGCGACTCGACGGTGAAGCGGCCGGTGGCGGACGCGCTGGCGGACTACTACGGGCGGTTCGGCGCCCAGGTCCGGTACGACCGCTCCACGGCGGCCGGCCATGCCTGGATCAGCCCGCTCGGCCCCAACTCCTGCACGGTCACGCAGACTCCGTTCATCAACAACTGCGGCTTCGACGCGGAGCGGGACCTCCTCGGCCATCTGCGGGGCTCCGTCGCCGCGCCGAGCGCCACGCCCGGCGGCACGCTGACCCGCTTCGACCAGAACGTCTACGCCCCGGGCGGCGCGGCGGCGCTGTCGCTGGGCGCCGAGGGCTTCGTCTACGTACCGAAGTCGTGCTCCGAGGGCGCGACCTGTTCGCTGATGGTGGCGCTGCACGGCTGCAAGCAGGGGTACGGCTACCAGGGCTTCGGGACCCAGTTCGTCGACCGGGCGTACCTCAACGAGTACGCCGACACCAACGACATGATCGTGCTGTACCCGCAGGCGGCGGCGACGGGCACGCTGGAGAACCCCAACGGCTGCTGGAACTGGTGGGGTTATCTCGGCGACCCGGCGTACGCCCGGCACGGCGGCAAGCAGATCGAGGCGATCATGGGGATGGTGCGGGCGCTGCGCGGCTCCACTCCCCCGCCCCCGGCCGACCGGGTGACGCTGTCGAGCGTGGACGCGCAGGACGGCTACGTGAAGGCCGCGGCCGACGGTACGGGTGCGGCGGTGGGCCCGCTGGAGGACATCTATGGGCTTGCCCTCGGCCGGGGCACGGACGCCAAGGTGAACCGGACGCTGCTCTCCTTCGACACGTCCGGAATCCCGGCGGGCAAGGAGGTCACGCGCGCGTACCTGACGGTGGCGCGCAGCAGCGGCTCCGGCGATCCCTGGGCGTCCCCTGCGGGCAACCGGCTGCTGGTCGACGTGACGACGGGGTGCTTCGGCGGGTGCGCGGTCGAGCCCTCGGACTGGTCGGCGGCGGCGACGGTGGCGGGCGGGGCGACGATCGGCGCCTTCTCCTCCGGCTCGGCGACCTCCACGGATCTGTCGGCGGCCGCCCTGGCGGCGCTCAACCGCGGTGGGACGACGCAGGTGCGGCTGGGTTTCGAGGCGGCCCCGGCCTCGACCGCGTACCTCTTCGTGAACAAGGACACCCCGGTGACGCTGACGGTGGAGTACCGCTAGCGGCGGGGCCTCCGTCGGCGGCCACGCGCGCGTGCCGCTCGGGGCGCGGCTCCGGTCCCGCTGTTACGTTGCGCGAATGGGACGAATCGGCGGCTGGGGCGAGGCCCGATGAGGGCACCGCGCCTCGACGTGCGCGCGCTCGTCCGCAGGGCGGCGGCTCTGCTCCCCTGGCGGAGGCGGCGCGCGTCCACGGTCACGCTGCCCGAGGCGGGTGACGTCGAGCGGGAGCGGCTGCGGGAGCTCGCCGCGCTCCTGTGCGAGCTGGGGTCCGAGCTGCTGCGGGCCGGCGAGCGGACGGCGGAGGTGGAGCGCGTGCTGCGCGACATCTCCGCCCGGTACGGCATGAGGGCCCGCTGCTTCGTCGTCCCGACCGGGCTCTTCGTCCGGGTCGGCGGCGGGCCCGACGGGCGGGGCGGGGAGCTGGACTTCGCCCCGGTCGAGGGGCCCGACCTGCGCCTGGACCAGGTGCAGACCCTGCACTCCCTGGTGGACCGGATGCGCGGGGAGGCGATGCCCTTCGAGGACGTACGGCGGGCCCTGCGCGCGGAGCGGGAACAGCCGGAACGGTTCAGCCCGGCCGCCACCGTGCTCGGCTACGTCCTGCTCACCGTGGGGCTCGGGGTGATCCGGCACGCCACCGTGGCGGCCGTCGTCGGGTACGCGGTGCTCGGCGCCGGGGTCGGTCTGCTGCGGCTCTTCGGGGACCGGCTGCCTGCCGCGCGCACCGCGCTGCCGGTCGTCGCGGCGGTCCTGGTCACGGCGGTCTCGCTGCGCTGGGCGGGACCGCTGCTGCACGAGGTGCCGACCGTGCTCTACGTCCCGCCTCTGATCGCGTTCCTGCCGGGCGCGGCGCTGACACTCGGCGCGATCGAACTCGCCACCGGCGCCGCCCTGTCGGGCATCGCCCGGCTCGCGGGCGCCGTCAACGTCCTGCTGCTCCTCGCGCTCGGCATCCTGGTCGGCACCGAACTGGTGCGGCCCCGGCCGCCCGGCGGCCCGCAGTCGGAGGCGCTCGGCGCGTGGGCGCCCTGGGTCGGGGTGCTGCTCCTCGGTTTCGGGTTCCTGCTGTACCACTCCGCGCCGCCCCGGGTCACCGGCTGGCTCCTCGGCGCTCTGCTCCTCGAGCGCTTCGTGCAGTCGGCGGCGACGGACCTTGCCGGGTCGACGTTCGGGGCGTTCGCCGCGGGGATGCTGCTTCCGCCGATGGCCGGCTGGATCGAGCGCCGCTCGCGCACCCCGGACCAGGTGGTGTTCCTGCCCTGCTTCTGGCTGCTCGTGCCGGGAGCGGTCGGTCTCACGAGCGTCTCGGAGCTCATCGTGGAGCGCGGCACGGCGGGGCTCGCCAACCTCGTGGAGACCGTGATCACCGTCGCGGCCATCGCGCTCGGCATCCTCGTCGGCGCGGGTCTCCAGCGCCGGCCGCGCCTCCTGGTCGGCGAGCCCGCGCCGAGCGGCGTGAGTACCGGGCCGAGTGCCGATGGCGGGCAGAGCCCGGGAGTCCGCGGCGGGAAGGCCCTGGGCGGTGTCGCTCACCCGATCGGCGGGCCGGAGGGCGGGGACGTCCCGGCGGGCGAGCCGCGCTGAAGCCGCACGCCGACGCGGCTGGGCCCTTCGGGGCCACGCTCCGTAGCCGGGCCTCGCCGGGTGGGGGCCGCCGGATTCTGCTCCAGTGAGGGGAGCACTGCCCGGGACGTCGACGCATCTGGACGGCATCACATGACCATGTCTCCCTTCGGCTCCCTCGGTGGGTCGGACCCGTTCAACGAGTTGCTCAACCGTTTCTTCGGGATGTCGCCCGCCGCCTCTCCCCCGGCCGTCCAGCGTGTGCCGATCGGTCGGCTTCTGACGGACTCGGCGCGGGACCTGATCGGCCGGGCCACCGTCCGCGCGGCCGAGGACGGCAGTGCCGACCTGGACACCGAGCATCTGCTGTGGGCGTGCACCCAGATCGACCCGGCCCGTTCCCTGCTCGCCCAGTCCGGCGCCGACCCCGATCAGTTGGGCGCGTCGATCGCCGAGGTGCTGCCCGGTGAGAGCGGCGTCCCCTCGGCGGAGCCGGGGCTCACCCCTGCGGCCAAGCGCGTCCTGCTGCGCGCGTACGAGCGCTCCCAGGAGTCGGGGGTCTCGTACATCGGTCCCGAGCACGTCCTCGGGGCCCTCCTCGACGACCCGAACTCGGCGGCGGCGAAGCTGCTCACGGCGTACGGGACCGATGTCGGCGGTCTGCGGTCCACGGCCGACCGTGCGACACGGGCGGCGCGGGCGGCCCGGACGGACGGTACGCCGACGGCGAAGCCGGAGAGCAAGACGCCCACGCTCGACGAGTTCGGCCGTGACCTGACCGAGGAGGCGCGGGCCGGGAAGCTCGACCCGGTGGTGGGACGGGCCGAGGAGATCGAGCAGACCGTCGAGATCCTCTCCCGCCGCGCGAAGAACAACCCGGTGCTCATCGGCGAGCCGGGCGTGGGAAAGACCGCGATCGTCGAGGGGCTCGCCCAGCGGATCGTGGCGGACGAGGTCCCCAAGACTCTGGAGGGCAAGCGGGTCATCGCCCTGGACCTGTCCGGACTCGTCGCCGGCGCCCAGTACCGAGGCCAGTTCGAGGAACGGCTGAAGAACGTCATCGACGAGGTCAAGGCCGACGCGGAGTCGACCGTGCTCTTCATCGACGAGCTGCACACCGTGGTCGGCGCGGGAGCGACGGGCGAGGGCGCGATGGACGCCGGCAACATGCTCAAGCCCGCCCTCGCTCGCGGTGAGCTGCACGTGGTCGGCGCGACCACCATCGACGAGTACCGGCGGTACGTGGAGAAGGACGCAGCCCTGGAACGGCGCTTCCAGCCCGTGCTGATCCCCGAGCCCTCGGTGCCGGAGACCATCCAGATCCTGGAGGGGCTGCGGGACTCCTACGAGGCCCACCACCAGGTCCGCTACAGCGACGCCGCGCTGGTGGCGGCCGCCGAGCTCTCCGACCGGTACGTCTCCGACCGCTTCCTGCCCGACAAGGCCATCGACCTGATGGACCAGACCGGCGCCCGGGTGCGGTTGCGTTCGCTGGGCAAGTCGACCGAGGTGGTCGACCGCGAGGACCGGCTGGCGAAGCTGCACCGCGAGAAGGACGAGGCGGTCGCCGCCGAGGACTTCGAGAAGGCGAACGAGTACAAGAAGGACATCGCCCGCCTCGAGGGCGAGCTGGCCGGGCTCATGGAGCGCCGCGAGGGCGTGATGGAGGTGACGGTCGACGACATCGCGGAGGTGCTGTCGCGCCGTACCGGCATCCCCGTCGCGCAGATGACGCAGAGCGAGAAGGAGAAGCTCCTCAAGCTGGAGGACGCCCTGCACAGCCGGGTGGTGGGCCAGGACGAGGCCGTCACGGCCATCGCGCAGGCGGTGCGCCGCAACCGGGCCGGCATGGGCGACCCGAACCGTCCCGTGGGCTCCTTCCTCTTCCTCGGTCCGACGGGTGTCGGCAAGACCGAGCTGGCGAAGGCGCTGGCGGAGCTGCTGTTCGGCGAGGAGGGCCGGATGATCCGGTTCGACATGGGCGAGTTCCAGGAGAAACACACGGTCTCCCGGCTCGTCGGCGCCCCGCCCGGATACGTCGGTCACGAGGAGGCGGGCCAGCTCACCGAGAAGGTGCGCCGTCAGCCGTACAGCGTGCTGCTCTTCGACGAGGTGGAGAAGGCGCACCCGGACGTCTTCAACACGCTGCTCCAGGTCCTGGACGACGGCCGGCTGACGGACGCCCAGGGCCGGACGGTCGACTTCCGGCACTGTGTGGTCATCATGACGTCGAACATCGGCGCGCAGCGGATCCTGGCCCACCACGGTGACGTCACGGAGATCCGCGACGACCTGAAGCAGGATCTACGCGGCTACTTCAGTCCGGAGTTCCTCAACCGCATCGACGAGACGATCATCTTCCACGGTCTCGGCGAGGACCATCTCGGCGACATCCTCGATCTGCTGCTGCGGCAGAGCGAGCGCCGGGTCCGTGCCCAGGGTCTGGAGCTGGAGGTGACGGAGGCGGCGAAGAAGCTGCTGGTCGCCCACGGTCACCAGCCGGAGTTCGGCGCCCGGCCGCTGCGCCGGACGATCCAGGCGGAGCTGGACAACCGGATCGCGGACCTGCTGCTCGGCGGCGAGGCCGATCCCGGCGACACGATCGTGGCGGACGTCCAGAACGATGCCCTGGTGTGCCGGGTGAAGTCCCCCCAGTCCGCCTCGGCCTGACCGCGGGCCACCTCGGCCCGCCCCGGAACGCCGCGGGGTCTGAAGGGTGTTGTCCCCCGCTTCAGGCCCTGCGGCCATGTCCGGGCGCGACCGGTGCGGCTAGGAGGACTTGGTCCATTCGAGTGTGACGCGGAGGTTCGCGTGGCTGCTGCCCTTGACGATGAGGGCGGTCAGGCCGCCCGCGTCGAGGCCCAGTTCGCAGCCGAACTCCACCGTCGCCCGGTCGGGCGCCGCCTGGTGCAGGGCCTGGCCGATCTGGCCGGCGAACGAGGACAGGGCGTGCGTGACCCCGGAGAGGTCCGGGACGCGGTCGCCCAGGCCTTCGAGGTCCGATTCGGGGCCGAGTCGCTCCGCCTCGACGTAGAGAACGGCGTCGTCGAGCTCGACCCTGGTGATGTCCTGCATCACGGATCCCTCCGGAGTGGCTGGTTCGCTGTGCTCCAGCAGAGCGCCAGTATCACCGAGGAGGGGTCAGAGGGCGGGCAGCAGGCTTCCCGAGGCGTGGCGGGTGTGGCCAGGGCCCGCCGCGAGCGCGCTGCCGCGCTGCCAGTCCGGCCAGGTCAGGTTCCAGTCGCCGTAGCCGTTGTCGAAGGGCGTCATCGGTTCGCCGTAGCCGTTGACGACCTCGACGAGGTCGCCCTCGCGGACGGTACGGAAGAGCCAGGCGGCGTCCTCGGTGCTCATGCCGGTGCAGCCGTGGCTGACGTTCTCGCTGCCCTGCACGTCCGTCGACCAGGGCGCCGCGTGCAGGTACTCGCCGCTCCAGGTGACCCGGGTCGCCCAGCGGACCTTGAGGTCGAAGAAGTCGTCGCTTCCGCGCGCGATGCCGATGGAGTCGCCGCGCATCCGCACCAGGGGCTCCTTGCCGAGGACGACCTTGACGCCGCCGCGGGTGCGGTAGCCGGCCTTGCCGGTGGTGACCGGGATGGTACGGACGACGCGGCCGTTGCGCAGGACGGTCATGCGGAGGGACGCCACGTCGGTGACGGCCTCGACGCGGTCGCCGGTGGTGAAGGTGATCGGCGTCGACGGGCCGCCCTGGAGCCGGTCGTCCACGTGTACGGCGTCGAGTCCGCTGCGGACCCGGACGGTGGCGTGGGCGGGCCAGTAGACGCGCGGCCGGTAGTGCAGGGTGGTGGGGCTCACCCAGTGCCAGGCACCCTCGGCGGCGGGCTCGGAGCGTACGACGAGCGCGCGTTCGACGGCGCGGCGGGCCTCGAGGGCGGACTCGGGCACGGGGTGGCTGAGTTCGGCGGTGACCGGCTGCCCGACGCCGTACGTCCGCCCGGACGACGGTCCGAAGCTCGCGGTCAGCCGCTCCCCCGCCGGTGCCCGGCCGGTACGGAAGTCAAGCCGCGCCGCCCTCCGTACGGATCCTCCGGGGCGGGCCTCCTCGACGGTCAGGCGCACCGTGTAGCGGGCGTCGGCGCGGAGGGCGCCGGTCGTGGTCCAGCGGGTGCCGTCCTGGCTCGCCCTGCCGGGCACCCCGCGTCCGCGCTGGTCGGTCACCGTGACGTCGGTCAGCCGGCCCGGTGTCCTGAGCGTGATCTCGACCGGCCCGGACGCCTCGCGGCGGTCGAGCGCGAACGCCCGGCCCGTCAGGGCGGACGCGCCGGAGAGCAGCACGGTGTGGCGGGCCGGGGCGCACGGGCCGCCGCCCGGCCCGCAGCCGGTCACCGTGACGAGCGCGGAGCCCGTGGCGGAGCCTGGTGGGAGGCGCACGGCCGGGTACTGGCCGGCCGTCGTGACGAGGACGGCCCCGATGGCCAGCGACAGTGCGCCCCAGCCCTTGATGTTCCTGTGTGACGGCACGACGCGACACTCTCCCCTTTTCGGATCCGTGGCGGTATCGGGCATCAAAACGGATCAAGTGAAGAAATGATGATCACGTTGCCGGGCGTGGCGCGGGAGAGGTGCGGGAGACGACTCGAATGAACCAATCCGCCGCCCTCGCGCCCCAGCCCGCCCTGCCCTTTCGTCGTGGGTCCGGTCGGCTCAGCGCGGGGGTTCCGGCAGCTCCTCGCCGGTCTCGAGGAGGGACTTGAGGCTGGAGAGGAGGGCAGGCCAGCCCTCGCCGATCATGCCGCGCATGGTGCCGTCGGGCTCCAGGTCGTCGTGCACGACGGTGAGCTTGACCGTGTCCCCGGCCGGTTCGATCTCGAACGTCACCTTCGAGCGGCGTTCCGTGGCGAGCTTCGCGTAGACGTCGTCGCCGATGCCGACCGCTTCGGCCCACTCGGGCGTGAAGGTGTGCCAGGTGTAGGAGAGCCGGCGGCCGGGCACGGCCGCGAGGACGACCTGCTCGGGGTCGCTCGTTCTCCGACCGCCCTCGTCCCAGACCATCGGCGATCCTGCGGTCCAGGTCGTCTCGAAGGCCACGCCCCAGTAGCGCTTGGTGAAGGCGGGGTCGGTCAGGGCCTGCCAGAGCTCCTCGGGGGTGGTGCGGATGTAGGTGGTGTAGACGAACGCGTTGCTGTCCATCGGGTTCTGCTCCAATGCTGACTTCAGGTCGGCGAGCGCGCTGACGCGCTCGCGGGCGTACCGGCTCATCCAGCGGTCCCCGATGGCGTGGATCGGAGCGGCGTTCAGGTAGTGCAGCTTCTCCCGTCCCCGCCGCACCGTGACCACCAGCCCCGCCGCCTCCAGGAGCGCCAGGTGCTTGCTGACGGACTGCCGTGCCATGTCCAGCCCCGCGCAGAGTTCGCGCAGGGTCTGGCCGTTGTGGGCGTTCAGACTGTCGAGCAGCCGTCGCCGACTGGCATCGGCCAGTGCCTTGAACACCTCATCCATCGCCCCACCTCAACATGCAGCCCTTTAGCTGCCTCTACGATAGGCAGCCGATTGGCTGCATGTCAACGACCGTCCGTCGCGCCCGCACCCTGGGCAGGCCGCAGGGCCGCCACCACCAGACCTTCCACCTCCTCCGCCGAGACGTTCCCACCACAGACCACCCGGTCGAGCACGAGCGCGCGCCCCTCGGGGTCCTCGACCCCTTGGGCGGCGGGAAGCGGCGGACCGCGTCGCACCCCGGGTTCTCCCGTGGAACCAGGATTTCGCGGAGTTCGGGGTCGCGCACGCTCTCGACGGCGCAGGCGTAGCGAGCGAGTGAGCGTCGCCGCCCTTCCCGGGTGCGCCGTCCGGTGACGAGCCCGAGGACGCCATCGGCGAGTTCGGCCGCCGAGCGCGGCTCGGGCAGGCGTTCACCGGCGGCGCCCAGCTCGGCCTGATCGAGGCCGACGAGCCTGCGGACGAGCGCGGTCAGCAGGGCCGAACGGGTGCGCCTGACCGTCGGCGCGGAGGTGACCGGCCTGGACCGTCCGTAACCGGGGCGGGTCCGCGTCCGGGCGGCGGGCTCCACGGACGTCGAGCTGGACGCCGATCTGGTCGTGGCCGCCGACGGCGTCAACAGTCGTACCCGGGTCTCCCCCTTCCCCGAGCACCCCGGCCCCGCCTACAGCGACTCGACCGTGCTGCGCGCTCTCACGGACCGGCCGCTGGACCTCTCCTCGGACTTCGAGATCACCTGGGGCACGGTGCCGAGTTCAGGCACATCGCCTTCGCCGACGGGCGCGCGGAGTGGCACGCCGTCCTCAACTCCCCCGCCGGGGTCCGGTACACCGACCCGCTCGGGGTGCTCCGGGAGCAGTTCGCCGACTCGCTCTGGGCTCGTACGACGCCGAGCGGCGGCCCCGCGCCCAGGCCGTCACCGTCGCCGCCCGGAAAGCCGGGCGGATGGGGCAGCAGCTCTCGGCGCTGGGAGCCGTGGCGCTGCGCAACGCCGCCATGCGGCTCGCGCCGTCGGGCGCGACGCTCCGGATGATCCTGCGGCACGCGGACTGGACGCCGCCGAGCCTTCCGGAGCCGCCGCCCTCGCGGGTGCGTGTCGTTGATTAGGTGCGAAACCACCTGATCAACGGTGCTGCTAGCGTGTCCGGATGTCCCTGAAGCACGCTGTCCTCGCGGCCCTCCTGGAGGGCGAGGCATCCGGATACGACCTGGCCAAGATCTTCGACGTGTCCGTGGCCAACTTCTGGGCCGCCACACCGCAGCAGCTCTACCGCGAGCTCGACCGGCTCTCCGAGGCCGGTCTGATCGCCGCCCGCGTCGTGGAGCAGGAACGGCGCCCCAACAAGCGGATGTTCTCCCTCACCGACGCGGGCCGACGGGACCTCACGGCGTACACGGCCCAGCCGCCGCGACCGAGCGCGATCCGCGACGAGCTGATGGTCCAGGTGCAGGCCTGCGACGAGGGCGACACCGAGGCCGTACGCGGCTTCGTGCAGGAGCGGATGGATTGGGCGCAGGGCAAGCTCGCACGGTGGGAGAGGCTCCGCGAGTGGATGCTCGCCGGGCGTGACGAGGCCACGTACCTGCGCGAGGCGGAGCGGATCGGCCCGTATCTGACGCTGATGCGCGGCCGTTCACTGGAGGAGGAGAACCTGCGCTGGGGCGAGCAGGTCCTCGCGATCCTGGACCGGCGGCAGGCCGCGCGCGAGCGGGCCGAGGCACCGCGCCACACCCGGTGACGGGATTCCCTACCCTGCGGTAGCGTCACCCGTCGTTGACCGGAGGAGCCGGTCGGAGACAAGGGGCGGGCCGGATGAACGTCGGTGACATCGTTGAGGACTTCACTCTTCCGGACGAGACGGGGACGCCCCGTTCGCTCGTCGGCCTCCTCGCGGACGGGCCGGTCATCCTCTTCTTCTACCCGGCGGCCATGACCGCCGGGTGCACGGCCGAGGCCTGCCACTTCCGTGACCTGGCCGCCGAGTTCCGTGCGGCGGGGGCGCAGCCGGTCGGCATCAGCTCCGACAGCGTCGCGCGCCAGCAGGAGTTCGCCGACCGCCACTCGCTCGGCTATCCGCTGCTCTCCGACCCGGAGGGCACGATCCGCGAGCGCTTCGGCGTCACGCGCGGCTTCTCGCTCGCGCCGACGAAGCGGGTCACGTTCGTCATCGACGAGGAGCGGCGGGTCGTGGAGGTCGTCCGCAGCGAACTGCGGATGAGCGTCCACGCGGATCGCGCCCTGGCGGCGCTGAAGGCACGCATCGCCTGAGCCCGGGAGCGATCGGATATCGGATCCTTGATATCGGATCATGGATCCAATATCCATGATCCGATATCCAACATCCCCGCGCGCGAGCGGTCAGGTGCCCGGCAGCTTCTCCTTGGCGGCCGCGAACTCCTCCGGCTGTGACTGAAGGTCGGCGATGGCCTCCTCCTGGTCCTGTTCACGCTGTGCCGAGCGGGCACGGCTACGCCCGGCCGCGTAGGCGGCGGCGCAGGAACATCGGGGTCAACTCCT
The DNA here is from genome assembly GCF_042718575.1 of Streptomyces sp. NPDC058579. Taxonomy (NCBI): domain Bacteria; kingdom Bacillati; phylum Actinomycetota; class Actinomycetes; order Kitasatosporales; family Streptomycetaceae; genus Streptomyces; species Streptomyces sp. NPDC058579. The sequence goes on along the minus strand of NZ_JBHXPI010000033.1, from coordinate 62,934 downwards.
TCCGGCCGTGGCGACCGCGGCGCGGTACGCGTCGGCGGCCTCGGCCACGTGCTCGGGCGGGATGCGCACGCTCTCCGCAACCCGGCCACAGGCCTCACGGATCGCCTCCGCGGCCCGTTCGGCCCAGAGGCGCTCGACCGCCCGGCGCAGAACGGCGAGGGCGGTCACGGCCGGGACCTTCAGCCGCTCCCCAGGGAAGGCGAGTACGAGACGTTCCACCGGCCCGCACGCGGAGCCCCGGACGCTCTCCCCGACATGCGGGCGGGCGGAGGCTGGGCGACACTCGCTCGTATGGCCGGTCCTCCGGTGGCCGTGGCCGGAACGGAGTGCAGGAATGGACGACTACCCCCTCCTCAACGTGTTCTGGACCATGCTCTGGTTCTTCATCTGGATCATGTGGCTGTTCCTGCTGTTCAAGGTCATCACCGACATCTTCCGTGACCACGAACTGCACGGCTGGGCCAAGGCGGGCTGGCTGATCCTGTGCATCCTGCTCCCCTACATCGGCGTGTTGATCTATGTGATCGCGCGCGGCAAGGGCATGAGCCAGCGGGACGTCAAACAGGCGAAGGAGAGCGAGGCCGCCTTCCAGTCGTACATCCGCAAGACGGCGGGTACGGGTGGTGAAGGCAAGGGCCATGCCGACGAACTCGCGCGGCTGGCCGAACTCAAGGACAAGGGCGCCATCACGGACGAGGAGTTCGAGAAGGCGAAGGCCAAGGTCCTGTCCTGACGGAGAACGGCGCACCGGACGACCCGGCCCCGGCGGAACCGGCCCGCACCGAACCGGCCCCGGCGCTCTCCCGCTCACTGCTGCGGGACGCGCGGGCCGATCCGGGCCGGTTCCCCGAGTTGCTCGCCGCCTTCGCCCTGCGACACATGGGCCCGGCGGCCGGCCGGAGCTTGGAGCGGCTGCGCGAGCGGCGCCCGGAAGCGACTCCCGCCGAGCTCCGTGCCCTGGTCACGGAGCGCGGACGGCGGGCGGTCACCACCGAGGGGGCGTTCGTCGGCGGGCCGTTCATGCTGTTCATTCCCTTCGCGTTCTGTGGGGCGCTCCTGCTCCAGGCGCGGACGATCCTCGAACTGGCGGGTCTCGACGGCCGGGACACCACCGCCCCCGAGCGCGCCGCCGAACTGCTGGTCCTGCAAGGGGTGTACGAGGATCCGGAGACGGCCTTGGCCGGTCTGCGCGCCCGCCCCGAGCCCACCGACGGAGACCGGCCCCGCCCCGGCCGGATGGCCGCTCTCTGGCACCTGGTCCTGCGGATGGCCCGCCTCCTCGGCATCCTCACACCGGACGACGAGGTAGGCGGCCGTGGCCGGGTGGCCCGGATCGGCCAGTGGGTGCTCCTGGTCGCGGTGATCCTGACCGGATTCGTGGCGCCGCTGGTGTGGCTGCCGTACATGGCGCTCTCGTACCACCGCGCCACCAGCGTGCTGATGGACCGGGCGACCCTCTTCTACTTCGGCGTCCGCGACCACCGGGAGCCCCGCGCCGGCCGGCTCCAGCCGGACATGGTGATGGCCGGGCTGCGGGCGCTGGTGTCGATCCTGATCCCGGTCGTCGGCGTACTCCTGATCGTCTTCACGGACCTACGGCTCTCCGGTGCGCGCTGGCCCCTGCTGCTCATCCTGCTCGTCACCACTCCCCTGGTCGTGGGCGGCCTGTGGCTCTGGCGCCGTCGCCCGTCGCGACGCCCGCCCCCTTCATAGGTGTCCGAAATACCTATTTGACAGGTGGGCTGGCTGGTCCGGACGCTGGAGGGCCGGGGGGAGAGGTCGTCGCCTGCGAGGGCGACACCCCCTGCCCGCTGCGGGCCGCTGCCGGCTGCGCGAGGCACAGGAGGCGTGGTGCTGCCCGAGGGTGACGGGGCGCTCCTCCTCGCCTCGGCGGGAATCGGCAGCACGCCAATGCTGGCCGCCATGCTCGACCACCTCGCCGCCACCGGTTCGCGCCGCCAGGTGACCGTCGTCCACGCCGACCGCTCCCCCCGCCGGCCACGCGCACCGCGAGGAGCTGCCCGGTCTGGTCGACGCCCTGCCGAACGTCTCACTGCGCCTCTGGTGCGAGCAGCCGGGTGCCGCGGAGGGGCGCACCGGCCGTGCGGACGTCACCACGCTCGACCTGCCCGAGGGGGTGACGGCGTCACGCGGCACGGCCGGGGCGAGCGGAAGCGGAGGCTCGCGGCCCCGCACCCTGCGCGGGTGCGGGGCCGTGGGGACGGAGTCGTCAGCAGTTCATCGCCCAGGTGTGGGAGTCGCCGCGGTCGTTGGCGGCTCCGTCGTACCCGACCTCCAGGCCGGGGGTCAGACAGATCGTCATGGAGCCGCCCTGGTTGGCGCTCTCGTAGACGAGGACGTGGTCCTTGATGCCCGGGCCGGAGATGCCGTGGTTGGCCCAGGAGGAGTCGGTGTCGGCGATCCAGCTCTCCCACCAGCCGTCGTCGCCGCTCCAGTTGGCCCGCTGGCCGCCGAAGTTGGAGTCCTGCCAGACGCAGAACTCGCCGCTCCGGCAGTCGGCCGCCTGGACGGGGGCCGCCAGAGCGAGGCCGCCGGTGAGGGCGAGGAGCGCTGCGGCGGCGGTGGTGAGGATGCGCTTCATAGGTCGTTGGTGCCTTCCTGTGTGGTGACGGGTGCGGACAGTTCGACTGCCCGCCGCAGCGCGCGGGTGCGCAACTGCTGGTAGGTGGTGAGCTGGTCGCCTCGCAGGGCGCGCACCCTCGCCAGCTCGACGGGTTCCAGCCGCGCCCGCACCTCGGCGAGTCCGCTCTCCTTGTCGCAGCGGGCGACGACGGCGGGGGCCGGCCGTTCGGCGCGTGCGGCGCTCGCCTTGCCCGGCGGGGTCGCGCACCGGTTCCAGCGGGCGAGGGCGGCCTGGTGTGCGGGGTCGTCCTTCATCCGCTTCTGGGCCTCGGAGCGCAGGTTGTCCACGGTCACCTGCGCGCGGAACCACTGCGTCTGGTCGCCGTAGAGGGTCTGCCGGGCGCCGGCGAGACAGCCGTCGGTGTGGGCGGTGACGGTGTGACCGGTGGCGAGGGTGAGGGACAGCTCTCGGGGGCCGGTGCCGAACAGGGCCGCCTGGAGGCGTCGGTCCTCCTCGGAGGTGTCCGGCCGGCGGGCGAGGGTGAGTCCGCGGGCTTCGAGGCAGCGGTCGACGAGCGCGCGCTCGACCGTCCTGAGCAGTGCGTCCTGGGCCTGGGGCGTCGATGGGACGGCCGGTCCGGGGACGGCGGTGACACATCCCGTGAGCAGGAGTCCGGCGGCCAGGACGCCGGCGGCGGCGCGCCGGATGCGCGTGGCGGTGTCCTGCATGGCGGCCCCCTCGTGACGTCCCCGCTCAGCGGGCCACCGACATGATCGTCACAGCCCGTGACGATCACTGCCCGGGCGGTGAGGGGGTATGCGAGAGGTCACTCGAAGGGGTCGAACGCGCCGGAGCGCGCGCCGCCCGTGAGCGGCCCGCGCCTGGGCACGACTTCAGAAACGACCCCGGCCCGACCCCGGGAACGACAAAGCCCCGGTTGGACGGGGGATTCCAACCGGGGCCGATTGCCGCGACGACGAAGAGCGGTCACCTCAAGGGGGGGACCTGGGGACCGGGCCCCTTCACCGTCACACATTGATGAACGATAAACCTTCACGGTGCGTTCCGCCGTGCCCGAGGTGACCGATGTGAGACACCTCACCCCATTTTCACCGTTCGTACCGCGCGTGTCACGGACGGTAGACGGCGCCCGGTTCGGCCTTGCCGGGCGCGAGGAGCTGGGGAACCGTCACGAAGGTGAAGCCCCGGTTCTTCAGTTCGTCGATGATGCCGGGCACCGCGGGAACGGTGCCGTCGTAGATGTCGTGGAGCAGGATGATGCCGTCACCCTGCGAGGCGTCGAGCACCCGCTTCCGTATGAGCTCCGAATCGGTCGTGGAGTAGTCCTTGGCCGTGACGCTCCACAGCACCTGCGCGAGACCGAGGTCGCGGCTCACCTCGGAGACCGTGTCGTCGGTGCGCCCCTGCGGCGGGCGCATCAGGGTGGGCCGCTTCCCGGTGATCTTCTCTATCGCGTCCTGGGTGCGGGAGAGCTCCTCGCGCACCTCGTCCGCCTCCAGGTCGGTGAGGATGCGGTGGGTCCAGGTGTGGTTGGCGACCTCGTGCCCCTCGTCGGAGATGCGCTTGACGACCTTGGGGTAGCGGTCGACGTGCTTGCTGCCGAGCAGGAAGAACGTGGCGGGGACCTTCTTCTCCTTGAGCACGTCGAGGAGGTGCGGGGTGTCCTTGCCGGGGCCGGCGTCGAAGGTCAGCGCTATGCACTTCGCCTTCGCGCAGTCGACCGCCCCGGCTTTGCCCGCCTTGTCGTCCGACGCCGCGGCCTTGCCCCTGACGTCGCCAGGGCTGATCGGGTCGACCCCGCAGCCGCTGAGCACGAGCACGAGAGAGGCCGCCGCCAGAAGGGCGACGGCCGGACCACGGCGCTTCCCCGATTCGGTTCGGAACATGTTGCTGCAGACCCGCTTTCCCCGTCGATGGCATCAGAACGCCACGCACGCCTGGTCAGGGGCGTCTCCGCGTGGCACTCGAGCACTCTACACACGGTGTATACACACCATGCATAGGGGGGTGGGGGCATACAGGTGCCCCGGGCGGCGCCCGTCCGCTCCGCCCGGGGCGTCGGTGTGCCGGCGGAAGCCGGCAGGTCAGCGGGTCAGCAGCCCGGCACGAGGCCGGTCAGCGGGAGGAGAGCAGCAGCCGGGCCTCGGTCTCCTGGTCCCCCGACACGGACTGCAGCGACTGGATGTCGAAGGTGGCCGCGAGGGTCTTCTCGACCTCGTCGACCGCGCGGTAGCCACCGGTGAGGAGCGCTCCGACCATGCCCGTCAGGTGCACGGGTCCGGCCTCCTCGCGACGCCCCTCGGCCGTGTCGAACGTGGCCATCCAGACGGTGGGGGCGGGCGCGGTCGCCGCCCGCGGGCCGGGCGCCGACATGTCCTCGAGCCGGTAGACGTGATCGAGGACGTCGAAGACGGCCTGGGCGTCCTCCCGGTCGCAGTCGCTCAGCTGCACGGTGACGTCGGTGTCGATGTGCGTGTCGTACACGTCGCTCATCTCCTCGCTGCCGGGCGTACGGATGTCGTCCCGCCACGCTTCCAGCATCCCTCGCGGCGGGGTGTCACGCGACGTTCGGGGGTTGAAGTCGCCTCGCGCGGTAACCCGCGAGGGGGGCGACCACGGGAGGTTCCGTGTCCACTCCAGCCAACCAGGACCAGGCACCGGACCAGGACCGGGCGGGGAGCGACGGACTGTTCCATGGGCGTCGCGAGACGCCGGAGGAGCGCGCGGACCGCCGGTGGAGCGAGCTGATGCAGGAGATCAGGGTCGCCCAGACCGGCGTGCAGATCCTCTTCGGCTTCCTGCTCACGGTCGTCTTCGCGCCCCGGTTCACCGAGTTGTCGGACACCGACCGGACGATCTACGTGGTCACGGTGTCGCTGGCCGCCGCGGCCACCGGCGCCCTGATCGGGCCGGTGTCGTTCCACCGCATCGTGGCGGGGCGCCGCCTCAAACCCGAGACGGTTGTCTGGGCGTCCCGGCTGACGTTCGTCGGGCTCGTCCTGCTGCTCGCGACGCTGACGTCGGCGCTGTTGCTCGTCCTGCGGGTCGCGACGGACGACACATTCGTGCCGTGGCTGGTGACGGGTCTGGTCGCCTGGTACCTGCTCTGCTGGTACGTGCTGCCGCTCTGGGTCCGCCGCCGGTACACCGACCGGCGGGAACCCGGGTCCTGACCTCACGCTCCGCCGAGGACCTGCTCCACGGTGTCGGCCTCGGAGGCCGCCTTGTCCGGCCGGTGCCGTACGACGCGGGCGAAGCGGAGCGTCACTCCGGCCGGGTAGCGGGTGGAGCGCTGCAGACCGTCGTACGCGATCTCGACGACGAGCTCGGGCCGCACCCGTACGGTGAACCCGTCGTCCTCCACGGCGAGTTCGCCGAGCTTCTCGGTCTGCCACCGGAGCATGTCGTCGGTCAGGCCCTTGAACGTCTTGCCGAGCATGACGAAGGTGCCGTCCGCGGCCCGGGCGCCGAGATGGAGGTTGGAGAGCAGCCCGGTGCGGCGGCCGTGGCCCCATTCGACGGCGAGGACGACGAGGTCGAGGGTGTGCACCGGCTTCACCTTCAGCCAGGTGCGGCCCCGCCGGCCCGCCACGTAGGGCGCGTCCAGGGCTTTGACGAGGACCCCTTCATGGCCCCTGGCCAGGGTGTCGGTGAAGAACCGCTCGGCCTCCCGGACCTGTTCGGCCTCGCCCGCGCGGTCGACGACGAACCGGCGCACGCGGCGCTCCTCGGGGAGCAGCCGGACCAGCGCGGCGTGGCGCTCCTGCCCCGGCCGGTCGATGAGGACCTCGCCGTCCGCCGCGAGCACGTCGAAGAAGACGGGTGAGAGGGGCACCGCGGCGCTGGCGCCCTCGACGTCGACTCGGGAGCCGACCCGGGAGGCGATGTCCTGGAACGCCATCGGCCGGCCTGTGGCGGGGTCGAGCGCGATGACCTCGCCGTCGAGGATGAACGGGTCGCCGGGCGTCTCCCGTGCCACGGCGACGACTTCGGGCAGCCGGCCGGTGATGTCGTCCAGGGAGCGGGTGAACACCCGCACGTCCTCTCCTCTCCGGTGCACCTGGATCCGGATGCCGTCGAGCTTCTCCTCGACGGCACAGGCGCCGAGGCCGGCGACGGCCTCGGTGACCGAGCCGGCGGTGTGGGCGAGCATGGGCAGGACAGGGCTGCCGACGCGCAGCGCGAAGGTGTCGAGGGCGGCGGGCCCCTCTGCGAGCACGGCCCGCGCGACGCGCGGCAGGGAACCCTCGAGCATCACAGCCCGGCGAAGCTCGGCGGAGGGCACGGTGGCGGCCCGCGCGACGCCTTCGAGCGCGATCGCGTCGAGGGCGCCCTGACGTACCTCACCGGAGAGCAGCCGGATCAGGAACTCCTGCTCCTCCACGGTGGCGGCGGCCATCAGCTCATGGACCAGCCGGGCGCGCTCGGCCTGCGACCCGGCCCCGGAGACGGCCGCGAGCTCGGTCATGGCGGCGTCCGTGCCGTCGAGGGTGAGCAGGGGCCGCCCGGCAGGCGGCACCGCGGGCGGGATCACGTTCTTCAGGACGCTCCAGCCGACGCCGATCCGGCCCTGCGGGAGCCGGCCGGAGAGGTAGGCGATGACGAGCGGGCTCTCCTCGGGCGCGGCCTCCGAGAAGAGATCGGCCAGGACCGCGATCTTCCGCGAGCGGGCGGAGACCGCGGAGACCTGATGGGACGCATCCGCAAGTCGGGCCAGCAGCATGCGACCATCCTCTACCTCCCGGCAGCGGAACCGCACGTCGGGTGGCCGTAGTACATGGTGACACCCGAACCGAGTTCGCCCCTCTAGCCCTGCGTCGTCACCTCCGCCTCTGCCCCGGCCACCGTCCTGCGGCGCCGCAGCCGGTCGAGGAGTCCGCGCCGGGTGCGACGCGCGGGCGGACGGACGAGCGTCGCGGCACGGGGCGGCCGGGCCAAGCCGACACCCGGCCCGTCGACGGATTGCAGCCCCTCGACCACCGCCCCGACAGCGCCCACGGCGCCCTCCGGGCGCGGGGCCGGGCGGTACTCGCGCGCCTCGTCCAGGGCGATGGCGAGGCTCATGCGGTGCCAGAGGATCTCGTCCGGGTCGTCCGCCACCGTCAGCCGCTCCGCGATCTCGCGGGAGGCCGCCGACTCCGGCAGTCCCGAGGGCGGTTCCGGGCGAAGCCGGTCGAGATGGGTGCGTTCGTACGGGTCGTCGACCACCTCGGCCAGTTGGGCGGGGTCCAGGAGCGAGGCGATGGCCGCCGCCCGGACCCAGGGGTCCTCGGTCGCCCGCAGGAGCAGCCCGAGTCGCCGGGCACGCCAGTTGCGCGGCCTGCAGTCCTCGCCTCCGTCGGCACGCTCCCGGATCTCGCCCGGCAGCCTCCCGGTCAGCAGGGTCGACTGGGTGAGGGCGAACTCGCCCACTTCGGCCGCGAGATAGAGCCAGACCACCGCGCGGTAGCGGTTGAGGTAGAACCGCACCGGGCTCAGGTGCCCCGTCCTGGCGAGCCGGGTGAAGCGCTCCGGCGGTACGGAGAGCAGTACGGCCGCCTCCGTCGTACCGACCGTCCGGACCCGCTCGCGCAGCCCGGACGGGAAGTCCGGTGCGGCTTTGAGCCGGTCGATCTCGCCCTGCGCGACCCTGCGCCGCCCGCCCCGCGCTCCGGAGGCCGCCGGCGCGGCGCCCGAGGCCCTGGGCATGCCGGGCACGGCGCCCGGCACGGTCCTCACCAGGCCCAATTGCACGGCGAGCTGGAATTCGTCGCGCCTCAGCTCCAGTTCCTGCGCCGCTCGCGTCGGTGCCAGCGTGCGGGTGTCCTCTTCTCCTGCCATGACGGTCTCCCCCGTGAGTGGTGATTACTCTCGGTGACGACCGTAGCGCGGAGAAGCTCAGTCCCGCTCGCCCTGTGGATAACTCAGAGGTCGGCGCCGCCCGGCTGACGTGCCGCCACGCCGAGGTGCTCGCCGACCCGGTTGACCAGCAGCGTCATCTCGTACGCGACGTGGCCGACATCGGCCTCCGCGCCGCTCAGGACGCACAGGCAACTACCCTCGCCCGCCGCCGTGACGAAGAGCAGGGCCTCGTCGAACTCGACCATCGTCTGCCGGGCGCGCCCGGCCTGGAAGTGCCGGCCCGAGCCGCGCGCGAGGCTGTGCAGCCCGGAGGAGACAGCGGCCAGGTGCTCGGCGTCCTCCCGGGCCAGGCCGCTGCTCGCGCCGGTGACCAACCCGTCGTTGGACAGCACGAGCGCGTGCCGTATGTACTCGACCCTTCGGGTCAAGTCGTCCAGGAGCCAGTCAAGTTCCGTGTCCAGCGCCATGCGTCGGTCCTTCCCCCTGTGTGTTGCGTCCCCGTCGACCCGAAGTCCCCGCGGTCCGCGTGTCGCGGCAAGCCTTACGCACTGTCGTGGACAGGGCAAGCACCCCCGGCCCCCTGGTGTCCCATGGGGCAATACGGAGTGCCACGAAGAGCGGCCGATGACGGAGCATGGGGACATGGCAAAGATGACCGAGGAACAGTGGCGGGCCTTCGTCTCCGAGGGAACCCGCACCGGCAAGCTGGCCACCGTCCGCGACGACGGCAGTCCGCACGTCGTCCCGATCTGGTTCGTCCTCGACGGCGACGACATCGTCTTCAACACCGGCAAGGACACCGTGAAGGGGCGCAATCTGGCCCGCGACGCGCGCGTGGCGCTGTGTGTCGACGACGACCGGCCGCCGTTCGCGTACGTCTCGCTCCGCGGCCGTGCCGAGATCAGCGAGGACCCGGCGGAGCTGCGCCGCTCGGCCGCGCGCATCGGAGGCCGGTACATGGGCGAGGGCCGCGCCGAGGAGTTCGGCGCGCGCAACGGGGTCCCTGGGGAACTCCTCGTACGCGTACGGATCGAGAGGGTGACCGCCCAGAGCGGCGTCGCCGACTGAGCCCGTACGCCGTGTGACGCCGGGGCCGTGCACCCGTAGAAGCGCGGCACCGGCATCACGGGGTGTGCCGTCACCCGACCGAGTCCAGCAGCCGTGCCGTGTGCATCCGGCCCGCGTACTCGACCAGCCGGATCAGCACCTCCTTGCCCGAGTCCCGGTCCCGGGCGTCGCACAGCACCACCGGCGTGCCCCGGTCCAGGTCGAGCGCCCGGGAGACCTCGTGCGCCCCGTAGTTCCGCGCGCCCACGAAGCAGTTGACGGCGACGACGAACGGGATCTTGCGGTGCTCGAAGTAGTCGACCGCCGGGAAGCAGTCCTCCAGACGTCGTGTGTCGGCGAGGACGACGGCCCCGAGCGCCCCCTGGGACAGCTCGTCCCAGAGGAACCAGAACCGGTCCTGTCCGGGCGTGCCGAAGAGGTACAGGGAGAGCCCTGACCGGATCGTGATCCGGCCGAAGTCCATGGCGACCGTCGTGGTCGTCTTCTGGTCCACGCCCCCGGTGTCGTCGACCGACTCCCCCGCCCGGCTGAGCTGTTCCTCCGTCCGCAGAGGCCGGATCTCGCTGACCGCGCCGACCAGGGTCGTCTTGCCGACGCCGAACCCGCCGGCGACCAGGATCTTCAACGCGAGGGCCGTGGAGTCCACGCCACCGCCCGCACCCGTGCTCTCAGAGCGCTCGTAGGCCATCGATGACTTCCCTCAGGATCCGTTCGTCGGGCAGCTGCGCGGGCGGTACGGGTCGGCTGACCTTGACGAAGCCCGCTTCGAGGAGGTCGCCGAGGAGGACCCGGACGACTCCGATGGGCAGGTCGGCGTCGGCGGCGAGTTCGGCCACCGACTGCGTCTCCGCGCGGCACTGGGTGAGCAGGGCCCGGTGTTCCGGGCCGAGGAGCGATTCCTCGGCCCCGCCGGGCGGGTTGTCGTCGACGACGACGAGTGCGATGAGGTCGAACCGTACGTTGCTGGGCCCCGGCTTCGTACGGCCACCGGTCATGGCGTACGGCCGGACGAGCGGACCGGCGTCCGCGTCGTACCACTGACTGCCCGGCGCGGGCTGGCCGTCGCCGGTGCTGTCCACGTTCATGGGGTGTCTCCGGTCAGCCGGCGGCCGGCGGGGTCGCGGTGAGCCGCGGCGGGGTGTGCAGGTGCTCGCCGACCCGCTTCACGAGGCGGGCCATCTCGTACGCGATCAGTCCGATGTCGGCGCTCGCGGAGCTGAGGACGGCGAGGCAGGAGCCGTCGCCGGCGGCCGCGACGAACAGGAATCCGTCGTCCATCTCGACCATCGTCTGACGGACTCCGCCGGTGTGGAACTGGCGGCCGGCGCCCTTGGCGAGGCTGTTGAAGCCGGAGGCGATGGCGGCCAGGTGCTCGGCGTCCTCGCGGCTGAGCCCGCTGGAGGAGCCGACGGCGAGGCCGTCGTTCGAGAGCACGACCGTGTGCCGGACTTCGCGGACTCTGACGACGAGGTCGTCGAGGAGCCAGTCGAGTTCACCGGAGCGGTGGTGGGACATCCTCTCGTGGTCGATCATGCGTGGTCTCCTTCGTTGCCGGGGTCGAGGGGGTGGTCGGGGCCGAAGTCGCGTCCGTGGTCAGGGGCGTGGTCGCGGCCGGAGCCGGTTCCGAGGGGGCGTCTGGTGCCGGGGGCCGCGCCGCCGCCCCGCGTCCAGCCGTCGCGGTAGGCGGTCATCCGGTCCCTGACCTGTTCGGGGGTGCGTTCGCCCGCGCCCTGGACGGTCGGCGTGGGCGGGAGGTCGGTCGGTGGAGCCTCGCGCAGTTGCGGTACGAGGCTGGCCTGACGGACCCGTCGGGGCAGGTCGCCGAAGTCGTCGGCGGGAGCACCCGTCTGGGCCGGGACGGGCGGAGTCCGGGGCGCCGAGCGGGTCTGCGGGGGCGGTGCGGTGTGCGGGCCCTGCGGGGAAGGGCGGCCGCGCCCGCGGAGGCTGGTCACCCCGGCCGGGGTCTGCTCGGGCGCGCTGTGATCCGCTCCCAGCTCCGCCCCGTCCGGCTGCCCCGGCAGGGCGGGGATGCGGGGCGGGCGGGGCAGCGGCTGCGGCGGGGGCGGCGGCGCGGACTGGGGGTGGGACGGGGGCAGGGACTGGGTGGGTACGGAGCCCGCGGTGACGGACTGCTGGGGGTGCTGGTGGCGCGGGAACGCGGCGTCCGCGCCGCCCGGCCGCTCCCTGTGGACGGTGTGCCCGTACGGTCCGTCCCCGAAGGCCGCCTCGGGCGTCCGGCCGTTCGGGGCGCCCTTCCCGGGCGGGAGCGCGCCCTGCAGCACATCCATGGGCAGCAGGACGACGGCCGTCGTACCGCCGTACGGCGAGGTGCGCAGGTGGACCTTGATGTCGTGCCGGGAGGAGAGCCGGCTGACGACGAAGAGGCCGAGCCGGTCGCTGTCGAACAGGTCGAGCGCCTCGGACTGCTCGATCCTCGTGTTGGCCTCGGCGAGGCTCTCCTTGCCCATGCCGAGGCCCCGGTCCTCGATCTCCAGGGCGTAGCCGTTGCCGACGGGTTCGCCGCTGATCCGCACCTTGGTGTGGGGCGGCGAGAACTGCGCGGCGTTCTCGATGAGTTCGGCCAGCAGGTGGGTGAGGTCGGCGACCGCGCCGCCGACGACGGACGTCTCCGGGAGCTGGCGCATCTCCACGCGCGCGTAGTCCTCGATCTCGGAGACGGCAGCGCGTACGACGTTGGTCAGCGGAACGGGCATCCGCCAGGCGCGTCCGGGCGCGGCGCCGGACAGGATGATCAGGCTCTCGGCGTGGCGGCGCATACGGGTGGTCAGGTGGTCGAGCCGGAAGAGGTCGCCGAGCTCGGAGGGGTCGTCGGCGCGGCGCTCCATGCTGTCGAGCAGGTTGAGCTGCCGGTGGACCAGGACCTGGCTGCGGCGGGCGAGGTTGACGAAGACGCCGGAGATGCCGCTGGCGAGCTCGGCACGCTCCACCGCGGCGGAGAGGGCGGCGCGGTGGACGGTGATGAGCGCCTCGCCGACCTGGCCGATCTCGTCCTGCGGGGCGGGCCCGGGCGGCGCCTCGGCCTGTACGTCGATCTCCTCGCCGGCCCGCAGCCGCCGCATGGCGGAAGGAAGCTTTCGCCGGGCGATGCCGAGGGCCGTGTTGCGGAGGCTGATCAGCTCGATGACCAGGCCGCGGCCGATGCGTACGGAGATCACGAGGGAGGCGGCCACGGCGGCGAGGCCGAGCAGGACGGCGGCGCCACCGGCGGTGAACACGCCCCCGCCGAAGGGGGCCGCGCGGTCGGCCGCCGCGTGCCGGGCGTCGGTCTCGATGGTCGTCAGGCCGCCGCGTACCACGGCCATCGCGTCGTCCCAGGTGGCGGCGGGCACGGCCTGGACCGCCTTGCGGCCCGGGGTGGCGGCGCCGATCCGGTCCTCGGCGGCGGTGAGCTGCAGGTAGCCGCGCTCGTCGGCGAGCTTCTCCCAGGCGGCCCGCTCGGGACCGCGCAGATCGGCTGTGGCGGACTCGGTGAGGGTGCGCCGGGTCGCGACGGCGCCGGTGAACAGCCGGAGCCTCTCCGCGCTCAGTTCGCCCCCGAGGTACGCGGAGCCGAGCAGGGCGTCCTCACGGGCGAGCATCTCGCCGACACGGCCGAATTCGAGGAGCACGCGCGCGTGGGCACCGACTTCGGCGTCCTGGATTCCGGCCAGGGCGCCGCCGACCGCGAAGGCGGCCGTGATCGTGGCCGTGTACTCCGTGTACACCTCGTCCCAGTCGGCCTTCCCGGTCGCGGCGGTGGTGCGCAGCGCTGCCAGACCCTCGACCTCGGTGACGAAGCGGCCGACCCGGTCGGCGACCTCGCGAGGGAGGTCGCCCGTGGCGCCGACGGTGTGCCGCTCGTCGAGGCGGAGCCGGGCGACGGCGGCGTCGGTGCGCCGCGCCTGGTCCTTGAGCTCCGTGGCGCGCCCCGTGCCGGGCGAGGCGACCTGCCGGACGGCGGCCCGGCGTTCGGCCTGCAGCGCGGTGACGGCGGCGGCGACGGGTTCACGGATCTCGGCGTCGACCCGCTGGAGCTGGCGCAGCCGGGCGATGTCCTGGGCGGTGGTGACCGTGGCGAACCCCCAGAGGGCCAGCAGCGAGACCACGGGAACCATCAGCAGCGAGACGATCTTCGCGCGGACGGTACGCGGGCGCAGTCCGCGCCGCCGTGGAGGGGACGGGGCCGGGCCGACGGTCGGGGCGCCCGGGCCGAACGGGTCGGCCGCCCCGGGCGGGGCTTCGGGGGCGCGCTCGGACGGTTCGTCGGCGGGCGGCCCCGCGTGCGCGCGCCGCCCCCGCGCCGCCTGCTGCTGCGGCGGCGTCGTCCCGGCGTCCTGGGTCTTGCGGGGAGTTCGCATGGCCTCCTCGTTCCGGCTGCGTCTGTCGTGGTGCGATGTGCGTCGGGTGCGTGGGGTGAGTCGGATGGCGTCGGATCCATCAGGTCCATCGGGCCGTACGCGCCGCCCGGGACGGTCGCGGGCGGTCTAACCGGCCGTCTCCGGCGGTCTGCGGCGATCTCCGGCGGACTCCCGCGGCGTGGGACCGAGCCCTATGTCCCGGGCGGACCGGCGTCCACGGGCCCCGCCGGATAGGCGTACGACGGAGTGGCGCCGGATGACGAGCCGTACGAGGTCCCGGCGGTCGTCGGCTGCGGGCGGCCGTCGTCCGGCACCCGGCCGGCCGCCGCTCGGAAGCCGGGCGGGGCCACGTCCACCGCCCGCTCGTCCGGTTCGGTGAGCAGCTCGGCGGAGGCGTACGCGGCACGCTCCCTGGCGGTCGGGGAGAGCGCCACGAAGGCCGAGGTGATGAAGAGGTAGGAGCCGAGGCCCACGGCGAGCGGGAAGATGAACTGCATGGCGGTGGCCCCGGGAAGCTCCGCCGAGGAGGGCGCCACCTCCACCTCGACCGCGAACATCCCGGTGTAGTGCATGCTGCTGACGGCCACGCCCATGACCAAGGAGGCGAGCGCAACGGCGGCCGGCGCGTGGATGTTGAGCGCGGCCCACAGCGCGGCCGTCGCGGCGACGACGGCGATGGCGACGGAGAGCCCGACGAGCATCGGGTCGTACGTCACCTGCCCGTGCAGGCGCAGGGCGGCCATGCCCATGTAATGCATGCTCGCGACGCCGATGCCGGTCGTCAGTCCGCCGATCAGCAGGGAGCGGCCCCGGTCGCGGCCGTAGCCGACCGCGAAGACGCCGACTCCGACGACGGCCATGGCGATGAGCAGGCTGAGGACGGTCAGCGGAACGTTGTAGCGGATGTCCGTTCCCGTGACGCCGAAGCCGAGCATCGCGACGAAGTGCATCGTCCAGATGCCGGTGCCGATGGCGGACGCGGCGGTGAGGAGCCAGTTGCGGCGCGAGCGGCCGGTCGCGTCGAGCGCTCGTACGGTGCAGCGCAGCCCGAGGGCGGCGCCTATGCAGGCCATCGCGTACGACAGCACAGGTGTCAGCCAGCCGAAGGCGGCGTGGTCCAGGTGTCCCATGACTCAGGGACGCTAGTCCGGACAAGGGGGCGCATCAGGGGCGCATTTCGAAAGCTGATGGAATATGACGCAGAGATGTTCCAGAACGATCGTGCCGCGCTCGAACATGGACACAGGACGTTCACCCCAGGGACTGAGGCATCATGCACGCATGAGCGACGACCCCACCCATGTCCAGGAGTTCTTCGGCCCCCGCGCCGCCGGCTGGGACGCCCGCTTCCCCGACGACGCCCCCGCGTACGCCGCGGCCGTCGCCGCGCTCGGCCTGCGCCCCGGCGCCGCCGTGCTCGACGCGGGGTGCGGAACCGGCCGGGCGCTGCCCGCGCTGCGCGCGGCCGTCGGCCCGACAGGGACCGTCGTCGGCGCGGACCTGACACCCGAGATGCTCGCCGCGGCGGTCCGCGCCGGGCGGGACGAGGCCGGCGCCCTGCTCCTGACCGATGTCGCCAGGCTGCCGCTGCGCACGGGGGCGCTCGACGCGGTGTTCGGCGCCGGGCTCGTCTCCCACCTGGCGGATCCGGCCGCGAACCTGCGCGAACTCGCCCGGGTCGTACGCCCCGGCGGACAGCTCGCCCTCTTCCACCCCGTGGGCCGGGCCGCGCTCGCCGCCCGCCACGGGCGCCGGATCACCGAGGACGATCTGCGGGCCGAGCACAACCTCCGCCCCCTTCTGTCGGGTTCGGACTGGCGGATGGTCAGCTACGTGGACGAGGACGACCGTTATCTGGTGGTCGCCGTACGCGAGGACCAGTGAGCGCGCGCGAAGCGCAGGAGGTCGGCCGGGCGCGAACCAGACATGAGCGGGGCGCGAACCGCGCGGGAGCCGAGCCTGAGCCTGACCTGAACCGAGCCTGAACGGGACCTGAGCCTGACCTGATCACGTCACCCGCACTCCGCGCCCTTCTGTCCCGGCACCTCCCTGTCTACGGTGGAGATGCCGGGCAGCCGTGTCCGGGAAAGGCGGCATGCCATGGCCCGTGTGCGAGCGCTACTGAACTCCCTCCTCCCCTCCGCGCGCCGGGCACCGGGCGAACGGCGCGAGCGCCGCGAGGTGCGACGGCAGCACAACATCTTCGAGGCGGCGGCGACCTACGTCACGGGGTGCGTGGAGGACGACCAGGACCGGATCGACGACGCGGTGACGTGGGTGTCGCCCGAGGCCCTCACGTTCGGCATCAACGAGCTCGCATGCCGGGCGGTGATCGCGCTCGCCCGCGAGCGGGACGAGTCGCCGGAGACCGTGGCCCGGCATCTGCTCGGCCTTCCGCCCGCCTGACCTCGGACGGAACGGGCCGCGCCACTTTCCTTCCGAAGACTCTCGACGCGCGGGTTACCCACTGGTTAAGGTGCGCCGACGACCAGATGGGGAGGCTGCCGTGGCTACCGCCGACGACGACGCGCTGTATGTGCTGACCGCCGTGCTGCTGACGCCCGCGCAGTTCCCGAGCGTGCTCGGCGACGACTACCCGGCGGCGTGCGCGGCGCTCGGCCTCGAACCGTACGCCGGGGGGTACGGCCTCGTCCTCGGCCAGGACGGCGCGGGCGCCCGGTGGACGGTGATCATCGACGACGTGTCGCTGGTCGCCGTGGCGATCGCCTCCTGGGACTGCGGGATGGAGTACGACCTCTCCCCCGACGAGCGTACGGTCGTGGCGGCGCTCCCCGGCTGGCCGCTCGACGTGGCCACGGCCGCGCCCAGCCTTCCGGCCCCGCACGACCCGGAGCACGAGGAGGGCGACCGCGCTCCCCTGTCCCCGCCGGACGGCGAGGGCTGGGGCCCGGCGCAGCGTCGGCTCGGTGCCGACGAGGTCGCGCTGCAGTGGGCGGACTGGCGGGCGCAGCTGGACGAGGGCGCGGACCAGGGTCAGGGCCAGGAATCGAGTACGGCCGCGGAGTCCGCATCGGGCCGCGACGGCGGTTCAGCGGCCTCCCCGGCCGCCGTCGGGACCGCTCCCGTAAGCGACCCCTACGACGGTGTCCGGCGGGCGCTCGCCGAGCTGCGCGGGTATCTGGAGGACGCGCCGCCGGTGGGCCGGGTGCGCTCCGCCTTCGCCACCGGTGAGGCGCGGATGCTCCGGGCCGACGGGCCGGGCTGGTCGCTGGTGGCCCGGACCGACGACATGGCCTTCGTCCTCCTGGACGACGAACCGCACGAGGTCCTCCCGGTGGCCCGGGGCCCCAAACTGCCCGCGCTCCTGGAGGCCCTGGACACGATGGCCGTACGCCCCTCCTGATCGCCCGCCCGGATCAGACCCCCTCGACGCCGAGACCCGCGAGCAGCGTGATGCTGTCGCGGGTCGCCTTCGGGAACGAAAAGCGTGTCAGCGGTTGATCTCCTTGCGGGAGATCCGGCGGAGCCGGCGCCGCTGACTGGGGTCGAGGGCCAGGTAGGCCACGGCGGGTACGCCGAGCACCACCAGCAGGGACAGCCAGAACCCGATGAGGGGCATCAGGAGGAGGCCGACGGCCACTCCCCCGATGACGACCTTCGTCCGTGTCGACATGTGCGACGCCTCCTTCTCACGCTGCCGAGCGCAGCGGCTCGCCGACCTCGTGCAGATGTCCGAGCGCCTGTCGGTAGGACTCGACGAAACCGGTCTCTGTGTAGGAGATACCCACCGTACGGCAGTGCGCACGCACGGCGGGCTGGGCGAGTCGAAGATGCGGGCGCGGCATGCTCGGGAAGAGGTGGTGCTCGATCTGGTAGTTCAGCCCGCCGAGGAACCAGTCGGTCAGGAATCCGCCCCTGATGTTGCGCGAGGTGAGCACCTGGCGGCGCAGGTGGCCCCAGCTGTCGCCGTCGGGGTGGGCGTCGGGCATCTCCATGCCCTTGTGGTTGGGGGCGAAGGCCATCCCGAGGTGGAGGCCGAGGAGCATCTGGTGGATCAGGGCGAAGAGGAGGGCCTGGACGGGCGTGAGGGTGGCCAGCAGGAGAGCGGCGTAGCCGGTGACGTGGGCGAGGAGGAGGGCGCCTTCGACGAGTCGCTCGCGCCGGGTCCGGAAGGGCCCGTCCTTGGAGAACAGCGCCTGGAACCCGTACACCTTGAGCGCGATGCCCTCCAGGGTGGTCAGCGGGAAGAAGAGCCAGGCCTGGTGGCGGGTGAGCCAGCGGCGGAAGCCGGTGCGGTCGGTGGTCTGGTGCTGGGCGAAGACGAGGATGTCGGCCGTGACGTCCGGGTCCTTGTCGAGGTGGTTGGGGTTGGCGTGGTGGCGGTTGTGCTTGTCGTTCCACCACTCCTGGCTCATCCCGAGCAGGAGGTTGGCGTGGACGAGCTGGATGACCCGGTTCCAGCGCCGGTCCGCGCATATCTGGGCGTGGCCCGCGTCATGACCGACGAAGGCCACGCGCGCGGAGAGCAGCGCGAGCGGTACGGCGAGGAGGAGGGCCCACCAGGAGGGGCCGAGCAGGACCAGACCGGCGGCTACGGCGGCGAGGCCCAGGAAGTTGACCGCCATACCGCGCGCGTACCAACCGGTCCTCCGCTCCAGGAGGCCCTGTTCCTTGATGGTGCGCAGCAGCGGCCCGAACTCGCTGCCGCCGCCGCGCCGGGCTGCCGTGGGCGGGGTGGCGGTGGACGGGGTGGCGGTACGCGGGTCGGCGGGACTCGCGGTGGCGGCGCTCCGATCGGGCTCCGTGAGCGTTGCGGTGGCCTGGGGCATGGCGGTCTCCGGGGTCCGTGGGCGGGGTCCCGGGCGCGTACCGCCCGGACTCCCTCGAACCTACGGATCGGTGATCCTCCGCAGCCATGACGTCACCCCCCGAGATCCCGGGGGGATTCCCCGGGGGGAGGGGTAGGGCTGGCTCCACCCTCGGAGTGGCGTCGTGCCGGCCGGCGATCGGCATGTGAGCCAGGTCACCGCGATTCCGCTCACGGCAGGGCCGGGCGCTCCTGTACCCTCGGCCGCTCGGCCCAGTAGTCAAATTTGAGGAATGTGTTGTCGCCGTCCCTGAGACTCGATGAACTCGCCCGTTGTTCCGCCGTCTTCCTGCCCGCCGACCCGCCGCGCGCCGGGCGCATCGCCTTCTGGTCCCCCGCCTCCGAGCACCTCCCGGCGACGGCCGACCGGCTGACCGTGGTGGCCGACGACGTGCGCCCGCGGGAGGTTCCGGCCGTGCTCGTACCCGTACGGGACGCCCTGCCGCTCCTCACCCGCGCCCGGTTCTCGGACGTGGCCTCGCCCGCGGCCGCGTTCTGGGGCGCCGCCTCCCTCTTCGCCCTGCACCTGGCGGCGAAGGGGCTCCTGCTGCCCGGCCTCACGGCCACCGACCGCGACGCCTGGCGGGCGGGGCCGCTGGGCGCCGAGGAGTTGGCCGACCTCCGGTCCCTGGCCGCGTCGATGCCGCCGGCCGCCCATGCCGTACCGCTCTCCGCTGACGAGCCCGTCCTCCTCCCCGAGCCGGAGGGGCTGCTGCGCGCCTTCGTGGACGCGGTCGTGGACGGGCTGCCGCGCACCCCGGCCGCCCCACTGGCCGCCGGCGGGCCCGCCTTCGCGGCCGACGAGCCTCAGGTATTGCCCGCGCAGCGGGCCTGGGCGGCGGACGTGGCGGCCGGTCACGACGCGGGCGTACGGCTCTCCCTGCGTCTGGAACTGCCCGGGTTGAGCGAGCGGGAGGCCCCGGCCTTCCGTGCCGTGCTCCAGATGCACAGCGTCGCCGACCCGACGCTGGTCGCGGACGCGGCGGAGGTCTGGGCCGGCTCTGGCCCGACGGCCGCGGCCTTCGGGCCCCGCGCCCGGATGGACGCCCTGCTCGCGCTGCGCCGCGCCGCGCGCGCCTGGGCCCCGCTGACGCCGCTGCTCTCGGCGGCCGTCCCGGACGCGGTCGAGCTGGCCGACGACGAGGTCACGGACCTGCTCGGCCCGGCGGCCCGGGCGCTCGCCGCGACGGGCGTCCAGATCCACTGGCCGCGCGACCTGGCCCACCGGCTCAGCGCCCACGCGGTGATCGGCCCGGCGGGCGGCGAAACCGCCGAGCCCATCCGAGGCACCGATACGGAAGGCACTGACACCGAGGACATCGACACCGCATCGGACGGGGACCCCGGACGGCGGTCCTCCGCGCTCCCCTCCTTCCTCTCCGCCGACGCCCTCCTCGCCTTCAACTGGCGCTTCGCCATCGGCGACCAGGACCTCACCCGCGCCGAACTGGACCAGCTGGCCGAGGCCGCGCGCCCGGTAGTCCGGCTGCGCGACCAGTGGGTCCTCGTCGACCCCGCCGAGGTCCGCCGCGCCCGCGCGTCCCAGGACCGCAAGGTCACCCCGGTCGACGCGCTCGGAGCCGTACTCACCGGAACCACGGACGTGGACGGCACGCGCGTCGAGGTCCGGGCGTCGGGCTGGCTGGAGCAGGTGCGCGCCCGGCTCGCCGACCCGGAGGGCGGCCCGCAGGAGGTTCCCCAGCCCGCCGCGCTCGCCGCGACGCTCCGCGACTACCAGCTGCGCGGGCTCAACTGGCTGCACCGGATGACGTCGCTCGGGCTCGGCGGCTGCCTCGCCGACGACATGGGTCTGGGCAAGACCATCACGCTGATCGCGCTCCATCTGCACCGGCAGAGCGACCCGTCGGCCGCCGGTCCCACCCTCGTCGTCTGCCCGACCTCGCTGATGGGCAACTGGCAGCGGGAGATCGAGAAGTTCGCGCCCGGCACTCCCGTACGCCGCTTCCACGGCCCGTCGCGCAGCCTGGAGGGTCTGGCCGACGGCGAGTTCGTCCTCACGACGTACGGCACGATGCGGCTCGACACCGACCGGCTGGCCGACCTGACGTGGGGGATGGTCGTCGCCGACGAAGCCCAGCACGTCAAGAACCCGTACTCGGCCACCGCCAGGCAGCTCCGCACCCTCGGCGCCAAGGCGCGCGTCGCCCTCTCGGGCACCCCGGTCGAGAACAACCTCTCCGAGCTGTGGGCCATCCTCGACTGGACGACCCCCGGTCTCCTCGGCCGGCTCGGCACGTTCCGGTCCCGCTACGCCTCGGCCGTCGAGGGCGGCGAGGATCCGGCGGCCGCGGAGCGTCTGGCCGCGGTTGTCCGCCCGTTCCTGCTCCGCCGCCGCAAGTCCGACCCGGGCATCGCGCCCGAGCTGCCGCCGAAGACCGAGACCGACCGCGCCGTCTCCCTGACCGAGGAGCAGGCGGGCCTCTACGAGGCGGTGGTGCGCGAGACCCTCGCGGCGATCGCCGAGGCGGACGGGATGGAGCGGCGCGGTCTTGTCGTGAAGCTGCTGACGGGGCTCAAGCAGATCTGCAACCACCCGGCGCAGTACCTCAAGGAGGAGCGGCCCAGGATCGAGGGCCGTTCCGGCAAGCTGGAACTGCTCGACGAGCTGCTCGACACGATCCTCGCCGAGGACGCGAGCGTGCTGGTCTTCACCCAGTACGTCCAGATGGCACGGCTGTTGGAGAGCCATCTGGCGGCGCGGGGCGTGCGCACGCAGTTCCTGCACGGCGGCACCCCGGTCGCCGAGCGCGAGGCGATGGTCGAGCGCTTCCAGAACGGCGAGGTGCCGGTCTTCCTACTGTCGCTGAAGGCGGCGGGCACGGGCCTCAACCTGACCCGGGCCGGACACGTCGTGCACTACGACCGCTGGTGGAACCCGGCCGTTGAGGCCCAGGCCACCGACCGTGCGTACCGGATCGGGCAGACCCAGCCTGTGCAGGTCCACCGGCTGATCGCCGAGGGCACGGTCGAGGACCGGATCGCGGACATGCTGCTGCGCAAGCGGGCGCTGGCCGACTCCGTGCTCGGCTCGGGCGAGGCGGCGCTGACCGAACTGACCGACTCCGAGCTGGCGGACCTCGTGAGCCTGCGCGGAAGCGGAAGCGGAAGCGGGAGCGGGGACGGGGACAGAACTGGGCGCGGAATCGGAATCGGGGAGGACGGTCGATGAGCGACTACGGATTCGGCGGTGAGCACGACCACGAGCCCGACCGCGGTGACACCCACGGCCGCCACCACCGTCCCGGCGACGAGCGGACGTTCGCCGCGCTGCCGCCCGCCCCGGGCTCGGCCTTCGCCCGCACCTGGTGGGGCCGCGCCTGGCTCAAGGCCCTGGAGGACACGGCGCTCGACGGCCAGCAGCTCAAGCAGGGGCGGCGCCAGGCGCGCGCGGGCGCGGTGGGCGCGGTGTCGGTGCGGCCGGGCCGGATCACGGCGGTCGTCAAGGACCGTGACGGTTCTTCGTACCGCAGCGATGTCCTGCTCCAGGAGCTCTCGGAGAGCGACTGGGACCGGCTGCTCGACCTGGCGGTGGAGAGCGCGGGGCACATCGCGGCGCTGCTCGACCACGAGATGCCGCCCCACCTGGTGGAGGACGCGGCGGCGGCCGGGCTCGAACTCCTGCCGGGCATCGGCGACCTGGACCCCGAGTGCGGCTGCGAGGCGTGGGACCACTGCCCGCACACGACCGCCCTCTGCTACCAGGTGGCTCGGCTGCTGGACGAGGACCCGTTCGTGCTGCTGCTGATGCGGGGGCGCGGTGAGCGGGCGCTCGTGGACGCGTTGCAGGAGCGCAGCGCTGCGCGGGCGGCGACGGCCACGGCACCGAGCACCCAGCAGTCGGCCGAGGACGTTTCGGCCAAGGGCGTATCGGCCGAGGAGGCGTTCGCCGCGCGGGACATCCTGCCGCCGCTGCCCGCGCCTCCGGCGCTTCCGTCAGTCCCGGGCGAGCCGCCCTCGCTGGACACCGAGACCGAGCCGGCGCCGGGGCTCGACCCGGCGGCGCTGGAGTTCCTCGCGGCGGACGCGGCCGCCCGTGCCCACCGGCTGCTGGCCGAGGCGCTCGCGCCGGGCCACGAGCGCCCACGGCCGGAACCGGTCTTGACGCCCGCTCAGGACGCCGTGCGGATGGCGGCAACGGGGGCTCCCCCGTCCTGGGTCGAGGCGCAGCTCGCGGAGGGGGCGGGGCGGCGCCGGACGGACCTTGGCCCGGCCACGCGCGCGTGGCGCTTCGGGGGCGCTGCCGCCCTCTCCGTACTGGACGAGGAGTGGACACCGGGTCACGAGGCGCTGGCCCGCGCGAAGTCGGTGCTCTCGGAGGCTTGGGAGACGGCCGAGAGGCCGGTTCTGCGGCAGTCCGGGGCGGCGCGCTGGACCGTGGTCGGCGCGGACGCGCAGCTGCGGGTCGGCGAGGACGGCCGCTGGTGGCCCTTCCGCAAGGAGCGCGGCTCCTGGGTCCCGGCGGGTCCCGCCGACCAGGACCCCGCCGCCGCGCTCGCGAGCCTGGCGGCGCGGGAGGGCTGACGGCACGGGAGGAACTACGGCGCCTCCGGGGCGGGTGGTCAGCGACGGCGAGTGGTCAGCGCAGGCGGGTGATCAGCACAGTCGGCTGGTCAGCGCAGCCGTGCGGTCAGCGGCCGGGCGGCCGTACCGGGGGCGGCGTACGCGGTGAGGCTGCAGGCCACGGTGTCGGCGCCGAGGAGGTAGCCGGAGCGGTACGGGTACTGGACGAAGGTGGTCCAGCGGGTGCCGCGCGGCTGGGCGGAGGCCTTGCGGCGGAGCGGCTCGCGGCACAGGGCCGCCGCCGCGTCCCGGATCTGCCTGTCGGTGCGGTGCTCGCCGGTCAGGCGGACCACGGTGACGAGCTGGGCGTCGTGCGGCCGGTCGCAACCGCGCCGTACGACGGAGCCGGGGGCGGCCCGGTCGATGTCGAAGCACTCCCCCGGCTTGAGGCGGTGGTACGGGACGCCGGCGGCTGTCCCGGCCGTTCCGCCCTGCGCGGCGAGCTGGTCACCGGCGGCCGGGGCGCCCTCGGCGGACGCGCCGACGGTCGCGACGGCCCGCTCCCGGGCGGTCGCGTCCCACCGGCTCTGGCTCTCCTGGCGGACCGCGAAGGCGACGGCCGCGACCAGGACGAGGATCGGCACGATGAAGTACCGGGCCAACGACGGCGAAGCGAACGACGGCGAATTCTCGCCGGAGAGCGGGGACATGGTGACCAGGGTCACCCGCAATGCCTCAACAGGGTTGGTTCGACGCCGAGTTGAAGCACGGCCCGTACAGAACCGTGACACTTCCCTTTCCCGTACAGGCCGTTCGGAACCCCTCGCCCGTGCTATGAGGCGACCGCCGGCCTCGACGGCGGCCCCGACTACAGACCGAGCTGACGCTCGGCTCCCTCGACCGTCTGGGCGAGGAGCACGGCGATCGTCATCGGGCCGACACCGCCAGGTACGGGGGTGATGAGGGAGGCCCGCTCTGCGGCGGTGTCGAAGTCGACGTCTCCGACGTTGCCCGGGTTGTAGCCTGCGTCGATCACGACGGCGCCGGGCTTGATGTCCTCACCCCGGATGAACCGGGGCTTGCCGACGGCCGCGACGAGGATGTCCGCCTCGCGGACGACCTCGGACAGTTCGGTGGTGCGCGAGTGGCAGTACGTGACGGTGGCGTCGCGGCCGAGGAGCAGCAGGCCGGCGGGCTTGCCGAGGATCGCTGAGCGGCCGACGACGACGGCGCGCTTGCCGCGCGGATCGACCTCGTACGCGTCGAGCAGCCGCATGATGCCGCCGGGCGTGCAGGAGACGAACCCGGGCAGCCCGAAGCCCATGGCGGCGAACGAGGCCATGGTGACTCCGTCGACGTCCTTGGCCGGGTCGATCGCCTCGAAGGCGGCCCGCTCGTCGATGTGCGGGCCGACCGGGTGCTGGAGCAGGATGCCGTGGACGTCGGGGTCCTGGGAGAGCGCGGTGATCGCGGCGACGAGTTCCTCGGTCGTCGTCTCGGCGGGCAACTCGACGTGCTTGGAACGGATTCCGGCCTTCGCGCAGCGGTTCTGCTTCATCTTCACGTACGTCACGGAGGCGGGGTCCGCGCCGACGAGCACCGTGGCGAGGCACGGCGTGACGCCGGTGCGGCGGGTGATCTCGGCGGCGCGGGCCGCGGTCTCCTCGACCGTGCGGCGGGCGAGGGCGGTGCCGTCCATGAGGGAGGCGGTACTGGTGGACATGGGCCACTCCTGGGCGTCGTCGAGGACAGGGTGATCGCCCAGGCGCACGGCAGCGTCGGATCCGCGCGGGTGCGCGGGGTCCGCGGGGCCGCTCCCCGGTGGTGATCCACCTCAAGCGCCAGTCACGGCCCGAGCCCTACTCTACGTGAGGCCGGGGCGGGGCCCCAGGGCGGTGTTCGGACAGGGCGCATATGCCGGGGTGTCGGGACGCTTGTCGACAACGTCATCGCGGATGACGATGACGACGGACGGACGGCGGGGACGGACCACGGGACGGGACCGTCGTGGGACCTCGACGTGGAGGCCGAGTTGAGCGATGCGTGGCTGGCGGCGGAGCCGGACGCCGGGGCGCTGCGGCGGGCGCACGAAGTGTTCACCAGCGGCAGCGGCAGCAACGGCGGTCAGGTCCCCCTCCCGTCGGTGCGCCCGCTGGTCGCGGAGTCGTGGCGGCGCTCGGCGCGGGCCAGGGTGAGTCCGGACGGCGCGGCCTGTGTGGAGCTGGCGGACGACGAGCTCGCCGAGCACCGCGCGGGGCATCCGCTGTCCGCGGCGATGCCGGTGATCCGGGAGCTGATGGGTACGTACGCGGCGGACGGCGAACACCTCCTGGCGGTCTGCGACGCGGCGGGCCGCATGCTGTGGGTGGAGGGCCATCCGGGGACGCTGCGGCGGGCGCGGGCGATGAACTTCGTCGCCGGGGCCCGCTGGTCGGAGTCGGTGGCCGGGACGAACGCTCCGGGGACCGCGATCGCGGTGGACCGCCCGGTGCAGGTGTTCAGCGCCGAGCACTTCCAGCGGCCGGTGCAGGCGTGGACCTGTGCCGCCGCTCCCGTACACGATCCGCGCACCGGGCGCCTGCTCGGCGCCGTCGACATCACGGGCGGGGACGGCCTTGCGCACCCGCACAGTCTGGCGTTCGTGCAGGCCGTGGCGCGGGCGGCGGAGTCGCAGCTGGCCCTGCTGGCGCCGCCGCGCACCACCGACCGGATGCGGCTGACCGCGCTCGGCCGGGACGAGGCGCTCCTGACCGTGGCGGGCCGCCGGCTGCGGCTGAGCCGGCGCCACAGCGAGATCCTGGTGGTGCTGGCCCATCGCCCGGAGGGTGTGGGCGGCGACGAACTCCTCACGCTCCTGTACGAGGACGAGTCGGTCACCCCGGTCACGCTGCGGGCGGAGCTGTCCCGGTTGCGCGGGCTCCTGGGGCCGGAGTCGCTGCGCTCGCGCCCGTACCGGTTGGCGGCCGAGGTCGACGCGGACTTCGCGACGGTGGACCGGCGCCTGGGCTCGGGTGCGGTGTCGGCGGCGCTCGCCGACTACGCGGGGCCGCTGTTGCCGGCGTCCCGCGCCCCCGAAGTCGTACGACTGCGGGAGCGGCTCGCGGGCCGACTGCGGGCGTCGCTGGTGGAGCGGGGAGACGCGGCGCTGCTCGCGGACTGGACGTACAGCGCGTGGGGCGAGGACGACGTGGAGATGTGGCGGGCCCTTGCGGAGGTGGTGCCCGCCTCGGGCAGGCCTCCGGTACTGGCCCGCCTGCGCGCCCTGGACGAGGAACTGTCCGCGGGCGCAACGGGGTTGCAACGTAGGGCTCCGCACACTCGGCGATGAGCGCCGGTCAGGGACGGCCGGCGTCGTCCGAGGGAGGCCATGTCCATGACCCGTTACGCCGCACCCGGTACCGAGGGCGCGCTCATGTCGTACCTGCCGCGCTACGACCACTGGATCGGCGGTGAGTACGTGGCCCCGGCGCGGGGCCAGTACTTCGAGAACCCGAGCCCGGTCGACGGCCGCCCCTTCACCGAGGTCGCCCGCGGCACCGCGGAGGACGTGGAGCGGGCCCTCGACGCGGCGCACGCGGCGGCTCCGGCGTGGGGTCGTACAGCGCCGAACGAGCGGTCGAACGTCCTCCTCAGGATCGCCGACCGGATGGAGGCGAAGCTGGCGGAGCTTGCCGTCGCGGAGAGCTGGGAGAACGGCAAGCCGGTCCGCGAGACGCTGGCGGCCGACATCCCGCTGGCGATCGACCACTTCCGCTACTTCGCGGGGGCGTTGCGCGGCCAGGAGGGCGCGCTGAGCGAGATCGACGACGACACGGTGGCGTACCACTTCCACGAGCCGCTGGGGGTCGTCGGGCTGATCATCCCGTGGAACTTCCCGATCCTCATGGCGGTCTGGAAGCTGGCGCCGGCGCTCGCGGCGGGCAACACGGTGATCCTCAAACCGGCCGAACAGACCCCGGTGTCCGTGCACTTCTGGATGAGCCTGGTCGCCGATCTGCTGCCGCCGGGCGTGGTCAACATCGTCAACGGCTTCGGACCCGAGGCGGGCAAGCCGCTGGCGTCCTCGCCGCGCGTGGCGAAGATCGCGTTCACGGGCGAGACGACGACGGGGCGGCTGATCATGCAGTACGCCTCCGAGAACATCAAGCCGGTCACGCTGGAGCTGGGCGGCAAGTCCCCGAACATCTTCTTCGACGACGTCTGGGCGTCGGACGACGACTTCCGGGACAAGGCGCTGGAGGGCTTCACCATGTTCGCCCTGAACCAGGGCGAGGTCTGCACCTGCCCGTCCAGGGCCCTGATCCAGCGCGGCCACTACAGCGAGTTCCTGGAGGCGGCGATCGCCCGCACGGAGCTGATCGTCCCGGGCCACCCGCTGGACACCGACACGATGATCGGCGCGCAGGCCTCCGACGACCAGCTGCGGAAGATCCTGTCGTACCTGGACATCGGCCAGCAGGAGGGCGCGAAGATCCTCACGGGCGGTCAGCGCATCGAGTACGAAGGCGAGTTGGCAGGCGGCTACTACGTCCAGCCGACGATCTTCGAAGGCGACAACCGCATGCGGATCTTCCAGGAGGAGATCTTCGGCCCGGTCGTCGCGGTCACCTCCTTCACGGACTTCGACGACGCGATCCGCACGGCGAACGACACCCTCTACGGCCTCGGCGCGGGCGTCTGGACCCGCGACACGAACACGGCCTACCGCGCGGGCCGCGCGATCCAGGCGGGCCGCGTCTGGACGAACTGCTACCACGCCTACCCGGCCCACGCCGCCTTCGGCGGCTACAAGCAGTCGGGCATCGGCCGCGAGACCCACAAGATGATGCTGGATCACTACCAGCAGACGAAGAACCTGCTGGTGAGCTACTCGCCGAAGAAGCTCGGGTTCTTCTAGAGGCACAATGAAGGGCGCCTGGCCCTGGCTTTCACCCGGCAGGCGCCCTTTGCCGGGCACTCCGCCACTCCTCCTCAGGCTCACGAGCCCACGCGTTCTGGTCGAACGCCCACGGGTACGGGGACGGCCCGCGCCGGCATCGCAGTGGCCATACGAGTCAACGATTGCCGGCCGGCCGGAACTCTGCGACACAGTCGTCACGGTCTGCTCTGCAGACTCGTCGATCTTCCCGAGGGTGCGAAAGAGCACGTGGTGTGCCACCCTCACGGTGCTCCCCTTGGGCAGGGAATGGTTCTGCCCTCCGGCCCCAGGACACCACAGACCACGCCTCCGCGCGCCCCGCACAGACGTGGAGGCCCAGGCCGGCGCTGTTGTCGAGCGCCCTGCCGGAGCAATGCCGAGCCCGGATGGGGGCCTCCGGGCGGGCTCGGAGTGCAGGGGGACGGTCGCCCGCCTAGCGTGATCGCCGAACGGAACAACCACGCAGCCCGGCGTGCCATCGGTCCAGACGGGCTTCGGCCATGTGGGCGTCGGCGCGGCCAGCGCCGGGGCGCGCCACGGCTGCCCGGTGCGCGCCCGTCAGCATCCCCCCACACCCTCCGGGAGTTCGGCATGGCCCGTATCACCATCAACGGCGTGACGGTGGACCCACTGGTCCAGTCCGATGAGATGGTCGCCGCATCGCTGGTGTCCGAGGACGCCTCCGCGTCCAACTATCTGCTCGTGCAGACGACACACCCACCCACAGCCGAAGAGAAGGAACAACTCTCGGAGCTCGGCGTGGTGATCCAGGAATACGTTCCGGACGACACCTATCTGTGCGGCTACCGGCCGAGCGATCTGGACGCCGTACGCGCACTGCCGTTCGTGGCCTGGGCGGACGTGTACCTCAAGGGCTTCAAGATCGGCCAGTCTCTCCGGTCGACCCGGCTGCGCACGGGCGTCGCCGAACTGGCCGAGCCTCTGGTCGGTGCGGGTCCGCGACCCCGCCTCGTCGACATCGTCCTGCACGAGGACGTCGAAATGAGCGAGGACGGACTGCGGGACCGGATCGCGGCGGCGGCCGGAGCCAGCCATGGCGACGTACAGCCCGACGGCGAGAAGGTCCGCATCACGATCCGCGACGAGGACCTGTCCGCCCTCGCCTCGCTCGACGAGGTGAAGGAGATCGAGGAGGTCCCCGAGCGGGTCCTGTACAACACCGTCTCGGGCACCCTGCTCAACGCCCACGTGTCGCTCAACGGCACGAAGTTCCGGGGCGAGGGCCAGATCGTGTGCGTCGCCGACACCGGCTTCGACAAGGGCTTGAACACCAATGTGCACCCCGCCTTCACCGGCCGGGTCAAGCGGCTGGTCGCCCTGGGCCGTACGAGCCCCCCGCGGACGGACGACCCCGACGGGCACGGCACCCATGTGGCGGGCTCGGTCCTCGGCGACAGTACGTCGGCGGCGATGGGCGAACCCGTCACCGGAACGGCTCCGGAGGCGAGACTGGTCCTGCAGTCCGTGATGGACGAGAACGGCGAACTCGGCGGCATCCCGAACAACCTCCGCAATCTGTTCGAACCGCCCTTCCTGGAGGACGGGGCACGGATCCACACCAATTCGTGGGGCCCGGTAACCCCGGGGCTGCCCTACAACCAGGCCGCGAAAGAGGCCGATCGGATGGTCTGGGACAACAAGGACTTCGTCATCCTCTTCGCCGCGGGCAACGACGGCACTGACCGGGACGGGGACGGACGCATCAACATGAGGTCCGTCAGCGGGGAGACCGCGGCCAAGAACGTCATCACCGTGGGAGCCAGCGAGGGCCACCGGCCCGAGATCTCCAAGACGTACGATCAGCTGACGGGCGGACAGATCCGGTGGCCGGTCCCGCCGATCAACGGCGACAAGATGGCGGACAACCCCCGCGGGATGGCGGCCTTCAGCAGCCGGGGCCCGTCCCAGGAGGGACGCTTCAAGCCCGATGTCGTCGCCCCGGGCACGTCGATCCTGTCCGCCCGCTCGCGGGTGGCGCCGGCGATCACGACCTTCGGTGTCTCCACGGACCCCGCGTTCTCCTTCATCAGCGGTACCAGCATGGCCACCCCGCTGGTGGCCGGCTGTGTGGCGGTGCTCCGCGAGACGCTTGTGAAGAACGGCACCCCGAAGCCCAGCGCCGCGCTCATCAAGGCCATGCTGATCAACGGCGCCGACGAACTGGCCGGTCAGTACGTCCCCACCGAGGCGGGCCCGTCGCCGAACAACAACTCCGGCTTCGGCCTCGTCAACCTCAAGCGTGCCGTCGTCCTGCCGACCGACGCCGGCCGGGCGGGCTTCACCGACGCCAAGGAACTGGACCAGGGAGAGGAGCGCACCTTCGTCATCACCATTCCGGAGGGAGCGGTCCGCACGCTGAAGGTGACCCTCGTCTGGACCGACCCCCCGGGGGCGGCCCTGCAGAACGACCTCGACCTGATCGTCCGCGCGGACGGTCAGGAACGCCACGGCAACATGGGCACGGGTTCCGGCTTCGACCGCGTCAACAACGTCGAGCAGGTCCACTGGCGAGACATCCCCGCCGGGGAGACCGAGGTCGTCGTGAGCGCTCACCGGATCACTCTGTTCGCCCAGCCCTACGCCGTCGCCTGGCGCATTCTCTGAAGCACATGCGGGCAAGGTCCCGGCCCGTTCGGTCGGGCCAGGACGCCGAGGCCCGGGGGCGCGGACAACAGTCGGCCGCGGTGACACTCTCCGCGTCCGCCGACCGTTGCCTCCGCGGCCCCCGTTGAGACGCCACGGCAGGAGCTCCCACCGAGATCACCAACAGCCATACGTCGGCGATCAACCGGCTCGCCGCCGCAAGGGCGACCTGTCAGGAGCCGGCCGACGTGGACCGCGGCACGCGTTCCGGGACGCGGCAGCTCACCTCGGCCGTGGCCGAAGAACCTGCTGGTCAGCTGCTCCCCCAGGAAGCTCGGGTTCTTCTAGAGGCACGAAAAGAGGCGCCTGACCTGCACTTTCGCCCGCCAGGCGCCTCTCGCTCGCCCCGCGTAAGGACGGATGGTCCTGACGACCTCCCACTTGTTTCCGCCCTGGGCGTTCCCGGGCCGGCCCCCGGTCACGCCTCGGCAGCGGGGGCGTGAGCGAGGGCCGGAGTCGTTGCGAGGTTCCAGGCCGCCCAGAGCGTCTTGCCTCGTCCTGAGGGCCTCACGCCCCAGCGCTGGGTGAGGTGGGCGGTGATGAACAGGCCCCGGCCGTTCTCGTCCGTGTCCAGGGCGCGGCGAAGGTGCGGACTGGCACTGCTGTCGTCGGTGACCTCGCACACGAGCGTGCCGTCGTGGATGAGGCGCAACTGGATCGGCCCCTTCGCGTAGCGCACGGAGTTGGTGACCAGCTCGCTGACGACGAGGGCAGTGTCGTCGATGACGTCCTGGGCCAGTCCCCACTCAGCGAGTTGGGCCACGGCTCTCCTGCGCGCCTGCCCGGCGCTCTCCGGACTGTTGGGAAACGTCCACGCCTTCGTCTGGGAGTCGCCCAACGTGCGGGTGCGGGCCAGCAACACATAGGCGTCGCGAAGCGGCTGCTCTGGCGCGAGGGCGTCGGCACACCTGTCGCACGCGTCCTGAAGGGAGGGCTGCGGTTCGGCGAACAGGTCGGTCAACCGATTCAACAGCGACTCCCGGCCGCCGGCCGCGGTCAGCAGAGCGGTGTTGCAGATCAGCAGGGTGCTCCCCTCGGGCAGGACGCGTTCCGTGAGCGCGTACTCCGCGAGGCCCTGCCCGAGAGGTGGTCCGGCCGCGACATCCAGGAGTTCGACGGCGCCGCCCGGATGGACCAGAACCGGTGCCGGGTGTCCCGCGCTCGCCACGGTGCACAGGCGGGTGACCGGATCGTAGACGAGGCAGAGGCAGGTGGCGGGCGTTCCGTCACCGGTATCGGGTGCAGCCGTGTCCGGCGGGGTGCTCGGGCGACTGGCGAGGTCGTGAAGACGCTGGAGGATGTCGTCCGGCGGCAGGTCGAGGTCGGCCAGCGCCTCGATCGCCGCGCGAAGCTCGCTCATCGCCGCCGGACGCGAAGTCCCGGACGTGGTGTCCCCGGCCACGAGGGCGACCCTGGCCCCGGAGAGGGAGATGACGTCGGACCAGCCGCCGCCCGTGCCGGCCGGCAGGTGGGTGCGGGCGAGTTCGACGGCTGTCACGACGGATGCCTGCGCCTGGGCGAAACCACCGGACAGGATGCGGGCGGCCGAGCGCTCACGCCCGTAGAGGCGAGCGTTGTCCAGGCACTGGCCCGCGAGTGTGGTGAGCTGCTGCGCGAGCCTCAGGTGCCGGTCGTCGAACGGGGCCGGTTCGCGCCAACGGTAGAAGCACGCCAGGCCGAGCACCACACCCCGCGCTCGGATCGGAACCAGCAGCATGGAATGCGCCCGCGCGCTCAGGATCCGGGAATACCGCCGATGTCGGGGATCGAGCCAGGGGGCGTCCGGGCGCAGTCGTCGGATCAGCTTGGGGGTCAGGGTGTCCAGGACGGTTCGGTACGGCGTGCCGGGTGGGTACACGTCCACCTCGCCCACGGCGGGGACGCCCTGCTTGTCCGGTCCTGCGACCGAGCGGTATCCCACGCGTCGAACGGTCTGATCCCGGGCCAGAGCGTCCGCGACGGGAGCCCGGCCGCCCAGGACCACGTCGTAGACGTCGACGGTCACGGTGTCGGCCAGAGCCGGTGAGACGACCTCGCAGAACTCGGCCGCCGTACGGAAGATGTCGAGCGTGGTTCCGATCCGTGCGGCCGCTTCGTTCTGCAGGCGCACCTCCGCTTCGGCCCGCACCCGGGCGGTGATGTCGGTCAGCGCGGCGGCCAGCCCCAGCACGGTGCCGTCGGCCCGCTGCAGGCGGAACAGTGACGCCGAGGAGACGGTTTCGACCGGGGGGACACGTCGGTCGCGGAACCGGATGGTCATATCGAGCTCGGGCACGCCGGTCTCCAGCACCCGGCGGGCGGCCCGTTCCACAGACGCGGGGTCGGTGATCTCGAAGGACCGCAGGATCTCCGGCAGCGTACGGCCGAGCAACCGGTCGAGCGGGAACTCCGGCATCAGCCGGGCCGCCGTGTTCACCCGTACCAGACGCAGCTCCTGGTCGTACACGTGCAGGCCCATGGGCGACTGGGAGAAGAGCGCGTCCAGTACGGCGCCCTCCAGCCCCTCGGGGACGGACCGGCTGTCCGGATGATCTTCACCAACCACCGTGTGAACGCCCCTTCGACGAGACGGGTGGACCGCGCTGCCTTCCATGCAACGCCCGCCCCACCCACCCGGCCATCGCAGTGGAGTGGCCGGGTGACGGCGGCCGGCCCCGCCGGCCGGGCCTGCTGAGGCGCGGTCGGCCGGAGCGCTGCGTACGCTGGTCGGAGGGGGCTCCTCTCGGGACGAGGATCGGAAGGTCTGTGAGGCCGGAGCTCGACCACGGTGCGTTGTTCGCCGCGACGCCCAGCCCGTATCTGGTGCTGGCACCGGATCTGGTGATCGTGGATGTCAACGAGGCGTACCTGCGGGCGACCGGCCGCACGCGGGAGGAACTGCTCGGGCAGCACGTGTTCGACGCGTTCCCCGACAATCCCGCCGACCCGGGCGCGGACGGGGTGAAGAACCTCGGGGCGTCGCTGGGGCGGGTGCTGGCCACCGGTGAGGCCGACACCATGGCGGTGCAGAAGTACGACATCCCCGTCGTCTCGCAGCCCGGTGTGTTCGAGGAACGCTGGTGGTCCCCCGTGAACACCCCGGTCAAGAACGCGGACGGGCGGGTCGCGTGGATCATCCACCGCGTGGAGGACGTGACGGCGTTCATGCGGTCCCGCCGGTCCCGGGGCCGGAGCGAGGGGCGGCGGCTGACCGAGCGCGAGGAGGGGATGGAGGCCGAGCTGTATGCCCGCGCGCGGGAGCTGCAGCGGCTGAACGAGCAGCTGCGGGCTGCGCACGCCCGGGAGCGGGAGGTCGCCGTCACCTTGCAGGAGGCCATGCTGCACTCCCCGGATCTGGCTCGGCACAGCGACGTGGCGGTGCGCTATCTACCGGCGGTCGGCTCGCTGAACGTGTGCGGCGACTGGTACGACACCGTCGACCTGGCCGAGGGGCGGTTCACCGTCGCCGTGGGCGACGTCGTCGGGCACGGGCTGGAGGCAGCCACCGTCATGGGCATGCTCCGCAGCGCGCTGTCCGCGGCCAGTCGGGCGGTGGCCGGGCCGGCCGGGGCCCTGGAAGTGCTGGGCATGTACGCCCGCTCCGTGGACGGCGCGCTCGCCGCGACCGCGGTCAGCGTGCTCGTGGACACCCGCTCCAAACTGCTCGTCTACTCCAGCGCGGGGCACCCGCCGCCGGTGCTGCTGCACACGGACGGCACGTGCGAGCTGTTGGACCAGGCCACCGACCCGCCGCTGGGAGCCAGACCCGAGCACGTTCCCCGGCCGCAGGCCGGCACCGCCTACCGCCCGGGTGACACCCTCGTCCTCTACACCGACGGACTGATCGAACGCCGCGACGAGGACATCGACACCGGCCTGGACCGGCTCACCACCGCCCTGGGCGACCTCGCCGGCCTCGACCCTGATCAGCTGGCCGACGCGCTGCTCGCGCGACTCGGCGTCGCCAGCGGAGCCCGCGACGACATCGCCCTCGTCATCGTCCGCGTCTGAGCCCGCGGAACGCCCGGCACCGGACGCTTGTCGCCGGCGCCGGGTGGAGTCCGGAGGCGTCGGTGCGAGCGGTCTACCTCCGTGGAAGGGGAACGAGGCGCAGCAGCCCGTGGAGGACAGCGTCGATGGTGTCCTGTGCGGGCTCATCGGTCACATGGGTGAGCAGGCGGGCCAAGGTGCGCAGCACGTGGGGTGAGGCCATCACACGGGGGTGCAGGACGGGGCGGAAGCCGTAGCGCGAGAAGACCAGATCCCCGGCGAGGTTGCCCAGCCGGTAGTAGCGCGCCCATCTGCGCCGGATCTCGGCCGGGTACTGGTGCAACGCGTGTTCCCGGCGCGGTCCGGCCGGGCGGGCCAGTGCCAGGGCGATGATGTCCGCCGCCACCTCGGCGGCCTCCATGGCCTGGGCGATGCCCTCGCCGCTCCACGGACTGACCATGCCGGCACTGTCGCCCACGAGCAGCACGCCCCGCCGGTACTGCGGCCGCCGGTTCAGTCCCATCGGCAGCGGCGCGCTGCGCAGAGGCGAGTCGGCGGTCTCTTCGCCCAGCCCCCAGTCCGCGGGCAGGCGGGGCAGCCAGTGGTCCAGCGCCGCTCGCAGGTCCACCGGCCTGCGCCGTCGCTGCTGTGGCAGGACACCGAGGCCGACGTTGACGCGCCCGTCCCCCAGGGGGAACACCCATCCGTATCCGGGCAGATCCCGTCCGCTACGAGGACAGCGCAGGTCGGCCCAGAGCTCCAGGTACGGGTCATGCGTACGGGTCTCACTGCGGTAGTACCGTCGGGCCGCGGCTGCGACGGGCCTCCTGTCGTCTCGTTCGAACCCCAGGCCGAGAGTGGTGCGCGCCGAGGCTCCGTCGGCGGCGATCACCAGCGGCGCCCTGTAGCGGACCGGTTCCTGCCCCGGTCCGCGGGAGGCGGACACGCCGATGACGTGTCCTGCCCTGTCGGTCAGCGGGCCCGTCACCTTCACGTGGGTACGCAGGCGCGCTCCGGTGGCGCGGGCGTGAGCGGCGAGAAGGTCGTCGAAGTCGTGCCGACTGCGGGTGAGTCCGAAATCGGGAAGGGCACCCAGGCGCGGCCAGTCGATCTCGGCCTGGTGGCCGCCGCAGACCCAGCGCATGCCCTTGTTGCGCATCCACCCGGGTGCGTCGATGTCGATGCCCATCCGCACCAACTGGTACACGCTGCGCGGTGTCAGCCCGTCGCCACACACCTTCTCCCGGGGGAATCCGCCCTTCTCCAGGAGCAGCACGTCCACACCCGCTCTCGCGAGGTGCACCGCGGCGGCGGAACCCGCCGGACCCGCCCCCACCACGATGACCTGTGCCTCTTCGTCACCGGCACCTTCGGGGCCCGACCTGCCGGCGTCGCGGCCGTCGCCGGCCTCGCCACTTTTGGTGATCACCCCACCACTATGCCCAGGGCGGGGGTCGGTGGAACGCGCGGCACGGCAGAAGCGGCCTGCACGGCACGGCCCATCAGGGCTTGCACACAGGCGGACCCGGGGCCGACAGGGCGCGCAGGGGGAACGCAGGGTTCACACCCCCGCTGCGCTGCGGCTCGGTATGCGTGATCCGCGTCGGCTGTGCGGGGCTCTACGGTCTGATCCCGTCGCAGGCGATCCGCAGATGGCGCGGCCCGCGCAGTACGGCGTTCTGGCGGTACTGGGGCGGGTCGTCCAGCAGGCGTGGGTTCTCCAGTCTCCGGGCCAGCTCCGACAGGGCGAGTTGGGCCTCCAATCGGGCGAGTGGTGCGCCGAAGCAACTGTGGATGCCGCTGCCCAGGCCGAGGTGCTGGATGTCCGGGCGATCCGGGTCGAAGCGGTCCGGGTTCTCGAAGCGCTGCGGGTCGCGGTTGCCGGACGCCAGGACCAGCCAGAGGCTGGAGCCCTTCGGGATGGTGACGCCTCGGACCTCGATGTCGGCGAGGGTGGTGCGCCCCGGGAGCAGTTGCACCGGCGGCTCGAAGCGGAGCAGTTCCTCGACGATGGGCACTGACAGTCGCGGTTCGGTGCGCAGCCGCTGGAGGACGTCGGGATGGCGCAGCAGGGTCAGCATGCCGTTGGTGATGAGGTTGACCGTGGTCTCGTGCCCCGCGATCAGGAGCAGCGCCGCCGTGCTCAGCAGTTCCATCGTGGCCATCGGGCCGTCCGGGCCCTTCGCCGTCGCCAGCTGGGAGAGCATGTCGTCCCCGGGGTTCTTGCGGCGCTCCTCGATCAGGCCGGCGAGGTACATGCCCAGCTGCATCCGGGCCTCGTGCGCCGCACCCTTGTCGCGCTCGGCGGGATCGGCTTCCGGGTCGGGGTCCAGGCTGGCGGCGAGGGTGTCCGCCCAGGTGTGGAAGCGTGCCTCGTCCTCGCGGGGTACTCCGAGCAGCCTGCAGATCACCGTCACCGGGAACGGGTAGGAGAACTCCTCCACCAGGTCGATGCGCCCCGGGTCACCGAGACGGTCGATGAGGCCGGCGACGATGTCGTGGAGCTCCGGGCGCATTCCGTCGACCCGGTGGGGGGAGTGCGGCGGTCCGAAGTGCCGGTTCGTCATGCGTCGCATCCGGTCGTGTTCCGGCGGGTCGAGCCGTAGGAAGCTCGGCGGCAGGGCGCTCTCCTCGGGGGCCGGTTCCGACAGCGGGTCGGCGCTGCCGGACGCCAGGTTGCGGGCGTCCGAGCTGATCCTGGGATCGTGGAGAAGGCTGCGGATCTCGTGGTACGTGCTGATCACGTACGGCCCGTCGGTCTCGTGATGGACCGGTGTCCTCCGCAGCTCCTCGTAGATCGGGTACGGGTCGGCCCGGTTGGCGTAGTCCAGGATCTGGTGCAGCAGGGTTTGCGTCATGGCAGGTCCTTGTGGCCGTGCGGGTCAGTGCGCTGGGGTGAACGTCATCCGGCGGTCGGCCGGCGAGTATCCGCTGAGGGTCACGGTGGGGCCGTGGCTGGGGACCGACGGGTCGGGGAAGTCCGCGTTCATCGGCCGTTGTCCGTCCGCGTGCCGGTCGACCGTCGGGAACTGCGGCGGAAACGGCGCGGTGCGCTCGATGAGTTCCCGGTAGAACGGCAGCCACCGGCCGTGGTCGAAGGAGACGGCACCGATGACGCGCCCCTGGTACCCGTAGACCCCGACGAACCGGCGGCTGTCCAGTGAGCCCTGCGCGATCAGGATCTCCGTCGCCATCGAGGGCACTCCGACCGACTTGATGTTGACGCCGAACTGGGAGGACCAGAAGGCCGGCACGTCCATGTGCGGCCGTCGGTCGATGCTCTCGCTGAGCATGTTGTGCGCCGCGATCCCGGCCTGGGCGACGGCGTTGCCCCAGTGCTCCAGCGACAGGAACTGGTACCCGAACAGGGGATGGGGGCAGCGGGCGACGTCGCCCGCGGCGTAGATGTCGTCGGTGACGATTCCGCGGATGTCGAAAGCCCGGCAGCCGGCATCGCAGGCGATTCCGCGGGGCCCGGCGCCGAGCCCGGAACCGTTCAGCCATTCGGTGTTGCGGAGGGCGCCGAGCGAGACGACCACCACGTCGGTCTCGACGGTGGAGCCGTCGGACAGATGCGCGGCGCGGACCCGTCCCGAGGCGTCGCCCTCCAGGGCGGTCACCATCACCCCGCACCGCAGGTCCACACCGTGCTCGCGCTGGAGGTCGGCGGCCACCGCGGCGATCACCCCGCCGAGCGCGCCGACCAGGGGCGCGGCGCCTCGTTCGGCGACGGTGACGGGGAGGCCGCGTTCGCGGCAGGCGGAGGCGACCTCCGAGCCGGCGAACCCTCCCCCGATGACGAGGACCCGCTTGGGTCCCGCGTCGAGCCGCCGGGCGAGCGCGGCGCCGTCGTCGCGGGTCCGCAGCACGAAGACGCCGTCGAGTTCCGCCTCCTCCTCGCGCGGCCACGGCCGCGCCCGGACACCGGTGGCGATCAGCAGCCGGTCGTACGGCACCTCGCCGCCGTCGGCCAGCCGCACCGTCCTCGCGGCCATGTCCAGGCCGGTGGCGGGAACGCCGAGCCGCCAGGTCGCGTCGAGGGATCGGAGCCGGGGCAGCGCGGTGCGGTCGGCGCGCGCCCTGCCCAGCAGCACCCCCTTGGACAGCGGGGGCCGGTCGTAAGGTTCGCCGGCCTCGTCGCCGATCATGGTCAGAGACCCCGCGAAGCCATTGGCGCGCATGGTCTCCGCAGCCCGTAGGCCTGCGAGCGAGGCGCCGACGACGACGATGCGGCCCTCGCGTTTGAGCTGCTCCAAGGCTCCGTCACCGAGCACCGGGCACCGCCTCGGCCGACTCGTCCACGGCATCGACGAGGATGGCCTGCACGGGGCAGGCCGCGGCGGCCTGGGCCAGCTTGTCGCGCAGTGCCTCGTCGGCGTCCGGGTCGTACAGCAACGCCTCGTCGCCGTGCATGGTGAAGATCTCGGGTGCGAGGAACGCGCACTGCGCGTACCCCTGGCAGCGGTTCAGATCGACGGCAATGCTCACCACGGGATCGGTTCCTCTCCAATGGCCCGGTCGAAGCCCCTGCGCCCACTCTCGTCGGCCGGGAGAGTCACAGCCACGGGAGCGGGGCGACCGAGTGAGCGGCGCGGCCCGATCAGGTCGAGACGGCGGACCGTGACGCGGGGGGATGCCGGCCCCACAGGTTGTTCAGGCTGAGAACGAACACCCAGGCCGGGAAGACCAGCTCCGACCAGGGCACGTTCGCTCCCACCACGAGCAGCGTCAGGCCCGCCAGGTAGCCGACGGCGGTGAGCGGGCGCGGGAGGACGCCGAGCCGGTGGCCGATGGTCGAGGCCGTGATGACGAACACCGCGGCCATCCGCATGGCGTAGGTGGTCAGTAGGGCGTAGGCGACATCGCGGCCGAAGGAGGAGCCCTGTCCACCCTCGTCGAGCACGCTCCAGGCCGCCGCCGCGGCGCCGAACAGCGTGGCGACGAAGACCAGACCGCTGCCCAGGAACACCGTGGAGACGAACTTGTCCTCGCGCTCGCCCATCTGCTCGCGCAGAGCGCCCATGAACCACAGGAACGCGATCCCGGCGAAGGGGATCAGCTCCAGCGCCGTCCGCACGGCGCTCCGCTGCCCTGCGTCCACGGTCACTTCTGCCGCGCTGACGCCGCTCGGCACGGCGATGCGTACCAGAACGATCGCCGTGGCCGTCAGGATCGCGAACACCATCCCTGCCACCCCGGCGGCCCACGGCGTCGCGAGGCGCTTGTGCTTCCGCTCCATGGTCTCCCGCTTCGCTTCCTGCCTGACATCCCTTCGTCCAGACACCCGTGATCGCGGGACGCGCGCCACCGGAATCACCCGACAGGAAGAGCTCGGTGCGCCATACAGGCCAGGGCGGGGCCGACCGCACGAGCGGCTCGCGGCCGGCCGCAGCGCCCGGGCCCTGTCCCGTCAGCCCGGCCCGGAGGTGTCCAAGGTGAGGATCAGGAGGGTGACGTCGTCCTGGATCTTGGGGGCGAAGCGGCTCAGGTCGGCCCAGATCTCGTCGGGCAACTCGGCCAGGCCGACACCGGTCATACGGGCCAGGCGCTCGACGAACGGGTAGAAGGCGCCGGAGGCGTCCCGTGCCTCCAGGACACCGTCCGACGCCAGGAGCAGCCGGTCCCCGGGCAGAAGCGAAACCGTCCCGGCTGTTCCGGACATGACATCGGCGAGGCCCAGTCCCAGGGGCGGGCCGGGGTCGAGTTCCAGGGTGCTCACGGCTCCGCCGCGCAGCAGGACCGGGGGCGGATGGCCGCAGGCCAGGACACGGACCTCTCGCCCGTACGGCGCGAAGTCCAGAAGGACGGCCGTGGCGAAGAGTTCCGCGTGCTCCGTCCGCGCGGAGTCGACCACGAGCCTTCGGTCCAGCCGCGCCGCGATCGACTCCGAGTCCACGTCGTCCAGCACGGCCTCGCGGAACGCTCCCAGGACGGAGGCGACCGTCGCGACGGCCGACAGACCGTGCCCCTGCACGTCGCCGAGGACCGCCCGCACCCCGTGGGGACCGGGCCGAACGTCGAAGAAGTCGCCTCCCACCAACGTGCCACGCTCGGCGGCGCGGTACAGGCTCGCGCAGCGCACGGGCCCGACCCGCGGCCGTACGTCCGGGACGATGGCCCGCTGGGCCGTCTCGGCGACGGTACGTTCCAGGTCGAGCTGCTCGTCCCGGCGCCCGCGGACGAAGGAGACGAACACGCTCAGGGCCGCGACGAAGCCGAGGGTGAAGAGGTCGGTGTTGCCGGGCCGGTTCAGATGGAAGAGGGGAATGGTCAGCAGCCCGATCGTCGCGGCACCGAGGCAGGCCGTGGCCCACGCTCCGTAGGCCAGGACGGCCAGCGGAGGCACCGCGCCGAGCAGGAAGCCGATGTCCAGCGGAACGGAGTCGGTGAGGGAGGCCGCTCCGACCCCGACAAGCAGCAGCACGGGCAGAACCCGCACCCAGCGGGGCGGCGGAGCCCCGCGCAGCCAGCTCCGCCGGTACGCGCCGGTCGCCGCGTTCCTTGGCTTCGCCACACCACCAGGCTCCTATGCCGGCGTGCGCCGCGCACGCCACGGTGGCCGCTGCACCGGTCCGGCAGAGCGGGGCCGTGGACGTCCTCCTGGCTCCATCCGAGAAGCGGCACCCACCACCGTTCTCGCTGGTCAGCGGGGGCGGGTCGGCTGCGGCAATGGGCGTCGGCCGCGAGGTGGATCTTCGCTCAGCCCGCCGCGGGACCGGCCGATGACATGGTCGTGCGGCTCGTGGGCCGGGGCCCCTTTTTTGCCAGCTCCTGCCGCTGCGCGTCAGTCGACGACACACCCGAACCAACGGTCGGATGATCTGAACGAATCGGCCTAGGCCGTGCCGGATCCGGCGGCGAAACAGAGGCCTGGAGGCGGCCGGCTTCTTCTTGAGGTCCGCATAGGTGGCTGAGCCGTCCAGAATCATCATTCACAGAGCGTGATGATATGCTACGCAACGTGACAATGGAGCCCGAGGGCATCTCTCGACAGCGCACGAACGCGCCCAATCGCGTCTACTACTTCGACATCGGGACCGGCACCTGGCACGGAATCGCCACCTTCCGCGTCACCTCTTGGCGTCGTCTCATGCGCAGCCGCATCGGGTTGACGAACAAGCTGCTCGCGACCGCCATGCACGTCGTCGAGCGCCTCACCGGTGCGCCACGGCAGGAGTCGACGATCGTGGCGAAGCCGAACGAGGGCGAGTTCGGTCAGGCCGACAATGTGGTCAGGATCTCCAAGTTCGGCATGACCCTCTACCTCTTGGAAGAGCAGTACGTGCTGCACAGCAACGGAACCGGAGTCACTGTAAACGGGGACGAGAGGCTCGGCCCTGTGCCTGGCCTACTCACGCGGACCTTCACCTACTCTGCGGAAATTCGCGACGAAGGGATGGCCGCGACCTACCTCATGCCGTTGCTCGGAACCCCTTGGACCGCGGACTATCAGGTGGCGCCCGACCGCCAGAGCCTCTTCGCGGAATTGGTGTGCGACTGGGGCAGGGCGACCGAGGAGACCCGCCTCATCAGCCCGCCGGCTTAGCGGGCGGCAGGAACATCCCCCGATGACCGCCGAGTTCATGCCCCCCGCCGAAAAAGTCGCCCTGGTCGCCGAATTGCTTGCCGACCGGGTCAGGCAGTACGACGCCACACACGATCGCCGGGCCGCGTTCGCCTACACCTACTACCGCCTCACGACGACGCTCGCCACGGGCTTGGACACAGGCACCCCCGAGTTCAACGACCCGCCATGGGTCGCCGAGCTGTGCGAGACGCTCGCAGCGGCCTACTTCAGCGCGATGGACAGTATTGACGAATGGCTGGCAGGACGATCCGGTGGCTCCGCAGACGAGGTCAAGCCCAGTGATCTGCCGGACTCCATCCCTCAACCATGGAGAGATGTCTTCGCCGCTTCGAGTTTCCGGCACTCCTACACGCTGGAAGACGTGCTCTTCTCCATGATGGCGCACATGTCGTACGACTTGCCGGAGGCATTGCGGCGCATGGCGACGACGTCCACGGGCGACCGCAGCCACATCGCGGACTTCCACCGCATGAACGACGTGCTGGCGTCCTGTATCGACGGGGTCCAGGACGACCTTTCGTCCAGGTACATTCGTGGGCTCAGCTCTTTGGACAGGCTGTTCACCCGTAGTGACGAACTGCTGAGCAATTACGGGATCCGGGTCGCACGGGGCTTGGCCTGGTTCAACTGCGACAGACTCTTGAACCCGGATTCGACCGAGGAAGCGTCGCGGTCGATCGGCAAGAGCACCGCCGCGCTCATCTCCGAAATCCGCTCCCCCGGCGACTGGAAGCTGCGCGCCGGCTTGTGGATCCTGCGCAGGTTGATCCCCGATCGCCGGCACTGGCCCGCGGCGAGTACGCCGGTCGCGTAGAAAGCCGAAGCCTGTACGGAGCCGACGACCTGCCGCAAGTCCCGGCTGGGCTCGCGTTGTTGTTGCCGTTCGAGGTGCGGGCGGAGTAGGCCGCGTACGACTGGGATCGACCGTTGTATGACCGTACTGAACTACGTCTGCTCGGTGGGCTGCTGGGCGGCCTCGCGATCTCCGGCGCTGACCAGCCCTGTCTCGTAGGCGACGATGACGGCCTGGACACGGTCGCGGAGTCCGAGCTTGGCGAGGATGCGGGCGACGTGGGTCTTGACGGTCGCCTCGGCCAGGTGGAGGCGGGTGGCTAGTTCGGCGTTGCTCAGTCCTCGTGCGAGCAGGCCGAGGACCTCCAGTTCGCGCGGGGTGAGCGAGGCGAGGTCGCGGTGGAGGGCGGCGGTTTCGCTGCCGCGCTGGGCGAAC
The DNA here is from genome assembly GCF_042718575.1 of Streptomyces sp. NPDC058579. Classification (NCBI taxonomy): domain Bacteria; kingdom Bacillati; phylum Actinomycetota; class Actinomycetes; order Kitasatosporales; family Streptomycetaceae; genus Streptomyces; species Streptomyces sp. NPDC058579. The sequence goes on along the minus strand of NZ_JBHXPI010000033.1, from coordinate 19,346 downwards.
CGCTGCACGAGGCGGCGGGTGATGGCCGGCGCCAGGAGAGCGTCGCCGGTACGGACCGTGCGGACGGCCGCGGCCAGGTACTCGGGGGTGACGTCCTTGAGGAGGAAGCCGCTGGCCCCGGCGGACAGTGCCGCGTAGACGTACCGGTCCAGGTCGAAGGTGGTCAGGATGATGACACGGGGTTCGCCGGGGGCTCCGGTGAGGATGCGGCGGGTGGCTTCCAGGCCGTCCGTCTCGGGCATCCGGATGTCCATCAGGACCACGTCGGGCCTGGTGCGGCGGACCGCTTCGACGGCTTCGGTTCCGTTGGTCGCCTCGGCGACGACGTCGATGCCGTCGGCGCTGAGGATCATCCGGAATCCGGTGCGGACCAGGGTCTGGTCGTCGGCGAGGAGTACACGCGGCGGATGCTCGGTCACGGTGCCTCCAAGGGGATCAGCGCCTCCACACGGTATCCGCCGGACAGGCGGCGGCCGGTGTTCAGGGTTCCTTCGTAGACGGCGAGGCGCTCGCGAAGTCCGATCAGGCCCCGGCCGTTTCCGGCGGCCGCGCCCGCGCCCGGGCGTCCACCGGTGTCGGTGACTTCCACCAGGAGCCGCTCCGGCCCGTATGCGACGGTCACGGCGGCGGTGGCGCCGGACGCGTGCTTCACGGCGTTGGTCAGGGCTTCCTGGACCACACGGTAGGCGGCGAGTTCGAGTCCTGGCGGGAGAGGACGGGGCGGACCGGCCACGGTCAGGTCGACGGGCAACCCGGCGTCCCGGACCCGTCCGACCAGCGCTTCCAGCTGGTCCAAGCCGGGTTGCGGGGCCAACTCCCCCGCCGTGTCGGCCAGGTCCGCACCTCCGTCGGCTCCCTCGCCCTCGTCAGCCATGGTGAGCAGGCCCATGACATGGCGCAGCTCGGTCATGGCCGCCCGCCCGCCCGCCTCGACGGCGAGCAGTGCCTCGCCGGCCTGCTCGGGGGAGGTCTTCATGATCTTGCGGGCGGCGCCCGCCTGGATGATCATCACGCTGACGTTGTGGGTGACGACGTCGTGCAGTTCGCGGGCGATCCTGGCCCGCTCGTGCTCCACGGCCCGACGCAGGGCCTCGGCCTGTTCGCGTTCCAGGGCGGACAGCCGGGTGCGGCCCTCGTCGGTCCGGAGCTTCCAGGTACGCAGGCCGACGGCGGCCACGGCCATCGGGGCCAGGATCAGCAGGGCGATGTACTCGTTGGGGACGATCGGTGTCACCGAGTTCCCCGAGGTGCCGACCAGGACGACCGACACCGGCAGCGCCGCCAGGGTCGCCACCCGGTACGGGCTGTACACGGCGGCGCTGTAGACGGCGATGACGAACGCGTAGAAGGTCAGCCGCATGACGCTGTGCGGAGTCGCCAGGGTCGCGGCCGTCACGATGCACAGCACGGCGAGCGGGTGGCGGCGACGCAGCGCCAGGGCACCCGAGGCGATGACCGCGAGGGTCACCATGAGGGCCAGGCCGCCGACACCGGACGGGCGCGGCATGACGTGCTCCACGCCGGGTGCGATCTCACGGACCACGACGTTGTCGACGTTGTCGATGCCGTAGTAGACAGTGGCGATTCCGAGTGCCAGTGCCATCAACGCGTCGAACTGCCAGGCGCGCCGGGTGGGCCGCAGCGGTGGACCGCTCGGAAGCCTGGCGTCGCTGACCGTCCGGCGGGCGGCTTCACGCAACCGCTCCAGCGTCGTACGTACGTCCGTCACCGGTTCATTGTCGCCGCCGCGCGCACCCGCGGAGTCCGTCCCGGTGGTCATTTCGTACCGCACCGCATACATCACCCGCCTACATCGGAGGGATGACGTTTCCGGGGCTCATCCCGGCGCGGTACGGCAAGGGGTTCGGGCGGGCGACGCGTGCGGGCCGGGCCCGCTCCTAGCGTTCACGCAGCCAACTGCCCGTACCGAAGGAGCCCTCCCATGACCACGCCCGTGATCGAACTGCGCGAGGTGAGCCGCCGATACGACGACGGCCCGCCCGCTCTGAACGAGGTGTCGCTGACCGTGCGGCCCGGCGAGGCCGTCGCGATCCTCGGCCCTTCCGGCAGCGGCAAGTCCACGCTGCTCCATCTGATCGCGGGACTTGACCGGCCCGACACGGGGACCGTCACCGTGGACGGGGTGCGGGTGGACCGGCTGGGCGAGGCCGGATCGGCGCTCTACCGGCGATCGAAGATCGGCATGGTCTTCCAGTTCTTCAACCTGCTCGACGATCTGACCGTCGCCGACAACGTCGTCCTGCCCGCGCGGCTTGCCGGTGTGGCACGTGGCGAGGCCGACCGTCGGGCGGCGGAACTCCTGGAGATCCTCGGCATCGACCGGCACGCCCGCGCCTACCCGGGACGGCTGTCCGGCGGCGAGCGGCAACGCGTCGCGGTGGCCCGCGCGTTGATGAACCGGCCGGCGCTGCTTCTGGCCGACGAACCGACCGGGGCCCTGGACACGGCTGCTGGAGAGGACGTCAGCAGGCTGCTCACCGAACTCCACGCCGAGGGCCAGACCATCGTCGTAGTCACCCACGACCTGGCTCTGGCCCGGTCCTGCACGAACCGTACGGTCCGGATCGCCGACGGCCGGATCACCGAGGACGCCCGATCGCGGGCCGTCTCCCCGGAGGCAGTCCGATGAGCGCGCTCGGCAAGGTGGTGCGCTCCGGGGTGGGACGACGCCGGGTGCAGACGCTGGTCATCGGGCTCGCCACGATGATGGCGGTGGCCGCCTCCGTCCTCGGCGGATCGCTGCTCGTGGTTTCCGGCGCTCCCTTCGACGACGCCTTCGCCAAGCAGCAAGGCGCGCATCTGTCCGTGCAGTTCGACGCGGGCGAGGTGAGTGCCGGGCAGTTGTCGAAGTCGAAGGACGCCGAAGGGGTGAGCAGCGCAGCGGGGCCGTTCCGTACGGCGACGGTCACTCCGCGGCCGGACTCGGCCAACCCCGGGTGGCCGATGACCGTGGTCGGGCGGGGCGATCCCGGCCGGGACGTGGACGAGGTGGCACTGCTCGACGGACGGTGGCCCACGCACTCGGGTGAGATCGTGCTGTCCGCCGACTCCTCGCTCATCCCGACCATGGGCATGAAGATCACCTTCCCAAGTCTGTCCGGCGGTCCGACCCTGACGGTGGTCGGTGTGGCCCGCTCGGTCACGCAGACCGCTGACGCCTGGGTGGTTCCGGCCCAGATGCCGGCGCTCACCACGACCGGCAGCGGCGGCTACCAGATGCTCTACCGCTTCACCGCCGCGGGTACCGCCGCGCAGATCACCGCGGGCGGCAGGGCCGTGACGGAATCTCTGCCGCCGGGAGCGGCGGTCGGCGAGCAGTCGTGGCTCACCGTCAAGAAGACCGCCGAGCGCGACACCGGCCTCTACGTCCCGTTCCTCACCGCGTTCGGGGCCCTCGGCCTGGTCATGTCGGTGCTCGTCGTCGGCAACGTCGTCGCGTCGGCTGTCGGCACGGGAACGCGCCGCATCGGCGTCCTCAAAGCCATCGGCTTCACCCCGGCCCAGGTCGTACGGGCCTACGTCGGCCAAGCGCTGATCCCGGCCGCGGTCGGCACGGCCCTAGGCATCCTCGCCGGCCACCTGCTCGCCGTCCCCGTACTGGCCGAGACCCAGGAGGTCTACGGCACCTCGTCCGTGGCCATCGCCCCTTGGGTCGACCTGGCGGTGATCGCCGGGGTTCTCGGCCTGGTGGCGGCGACCGCGTGGGCGAGTGCGTGGCGGGCCGGCCGACTGCGTACGGTCGACGCGCTCGCCGTCGGGCGCACCGCTTCGGCGGGGCGCGGCCGATGGGCGGCCCGCCTGGCCGGCCGGCTGCCGTTGCCACAGCCGGTCGCCCTGGGGCTGACCCGGCCGTTCGCACGGCCGGCCCGCGCGCTGGCCATGGGCACGGCGATCCTGTTCGGCGCCATCGCCGTGACGTTCACCGTGGGGATGAGCGCCTCGCTCGGCGAGGTGATGAAGGCCAAGGCCCACGCCGCCGCCGATGTCGTCGTGCCCCCGCCCTTGCCGGACTTCGGACCCCAGGCCCCTGGCCCCGACAAGCAGCCCAAGGGCGATCCCGCTGCGGTCGCCGCCTCCATCGAGGCCGCCGCCGGAACCGGCAAGTACTACAGCGCGGCGACGGTACGGGCGACCGTGTCCGGCCTGACCGGCACCGTCGACGTGATCGCGTTCACCGGCGACGCTTCCTGGGGTGGCTACACGATGGTTTCGGGCCGCTGGCTCGACAAGCCCGGCGAGGCCGTGGTCCCGACCCCCTTCCTGGCCGCCACCGGCACCCGCGTCGGCGACACCGTCACCCTGAACGGGCTGGCCGCGCCGGTCACGGTCCGGATCGTCGGCGAGGTCCTCGACCCCCGCAACGACGGCATGCAGGTCTTCACCGACGCCTCGACCCTCACGGCCGCACATCCCGAACTGACGGAGACGAGCCATCACATCGCGGTCACGTCAGGCACCGGCGTCCTCGACTACGTCGACGCGCTGAACAAGGACCTGGCACCGCTGGGGATCACCGCTCGGGCCGGCGGGCTCGACGCCGGCGGCGACATGGTCGTCACCCTCAACGCGCTGTCCATGATCCTCACACTGATGATCGTCGCCGTCGCCGCGCTCGGCGTGCTCAACGGCGTGCTGCTCGACACCCGCGAGCGCGTCCGGGAGCTCGGTGTCCACAAGGCGCTGGGCATGACCCCCCGGCAGACCATCGCGATGGTCGTCACCTCGGTCGTCGTGACCGGACTGGTCGCGGGCACTCTGGGCATGCCGCTCGGCGTAGCCCTGCACGGCTGGGTCATCCCCGCGATGGGCGACAGCGTCGGGCTCCGCCTCCCCGGTTCCGTCATCGCGGTCTACCACGGAGTCGAACTGCTCCCGCTCGCACTCGGCGGCCTGCTCATCGCCGTCCTGGGTGCGCTCCTGCCCGCCGGATGGGCCGCCAGGGCCCGAACCGCCACGGCCTTGCGCACCGAATAGGGAGGCAGGACAGTCGAGCACGAGTGACGGCGCTGCCCGTCGGGGCGGCGAAGAAAAGGGAAGGCGGGAACCACCGGGGCGTTGGCAGGATGTTCGAGTTCAACACCCGATGGGAAAGGACCCCGACGACCGTGGCTCGTGCCATCACTTTGATCCGCTCCGCGTCCCTGTCCGACGTCGCCGAGTACGCCTACGCGGCCACGGCGCCCGCCGAGGCACGCTTGATCTTCCTCGCAGGGGCGTGTCCGCTGAATGCTGACGGCTCCACGGCAGCAGTCGGGGACTACGCGGGCCAGGCAGTGAAAGCCGTCGAGAACATGCGGGCCGCTCTCGCTGCCTCGGGTGCGTCACTCCAGGACGTCATCAGTACAAGGGTTCTCGTCGCATCTGCCCGGCGGGAGGACCTGGTGGCCGCCTGGGAGGTGGTCCGGGACTCGTTCGCCGACCATGACGTCCCAAGCACCTTGATGGGCGTCACCGTGCTCGGCTACAAGGACCAACTCGTCGAGATCGAGGCCGTCGCAGCCGTGCTCGACTCCTCAGCCCACTGACACGCTGTGGCGGCCTGACCAGCAGCCTCTACCACGTGCTTCAGGGCTGTGGCCCGGCGTCGAGCCCCAGCCGTCGGGCGTCGCGCTCCGGGCGGATGGCCGCCAGCGCGAAGGCCCCGGCCGTGAGCATGACCGCGCCGGCGACGAGGAAGGCGGTGGTGCCGCCGAAGGCCAGCGCGATCAGCGCGAGCCGCGGACCCGACGCGTCGACGAACGGGAAGGCCGCCATCGCGCACCCCGCCACGCCACACGGCAGTGCTCTGCGCCGTCCAGACCCGCGAGCTGCACCGCTACCTGCGCCGGCGCAACACCAATGCCCGCCACCCCGACGTGCTCGCGGCGCAGCGAGAAAGGACTCCGCTGGGGCGGCCGACAGATGAAAGCCGTCTGACCGTCAACCGAACGGGGGCTACGCTCGCACCGTGACCGCTGCATGGGAACCCACGATGGCGGGCGTGCTGCGACTGCCCTCAGGCCGGCTCGTCCGTGGCCGGGGACTGAGCCGGCCACTCCCGCAGGGCCCGCACCCCACCTTCGCGCTCTACCTGCTGGGCCACCGGCCACCGCCGGTCGCCTGGGAAAGCCGTTGGCTCCGCTGGCCCGACTTCTGGCTGCCGTCCGACCGCGCCACAACCGCCGACGCACTGCGCGAGGCATGGGCACGCGCAGAGGCCGAACGCGTCGAGATCGCCTGCGCGGGTGGACACGGACGAACCGGCACCGCACTGGCATGCCTCGCCGTGCTCGACGGGGTATCCAACCGTGAGGCCGTCGCCTACGTCCGGGAGCACTACGCTCCGCGCGCCGTCGAGACACCCTGGCAACGCCGATTCGTCTCCCGCTTCCAGTAGCGGCATCGCTCATCAGCTATAAGCACCAGGCGCTTCACCAACCCGGTGAACCCTCTCGGTCACAGCACTAGCCTTGTGCAAGATCATCGCGTGTGGCCACTGGATTCGTTGTGCTCCAGGGATCGCCATTCTCGGTAGCGTGACCAATCTGCTGTACGGGGTGTCCATGTGTTGTGCTGGTCCGTGCGGGGGCTTTCGACGGAGAGTGATGAGGCTGCGATGAGTGAACTGACGAAACCCGAGGTCGACGTTCCGAAGGGTGATGCTCCTACCGAGCTGACCATCCGGGACCTGGTCGTCGGGGACGGGGCTGAGGTTAAGCCGGGCATGGTGGTCAAGGTCCACTACGTCGGGGTGACCTTCGAGTCCGGGAAGGAGTTCGATGCCTCCTGGGAACGGAGCCAGCCGTTCAAGTTCGCCCTGGGCGGCGGCAAGGTCATCAAGGGCTGGGACCGGGGAGTGAGGGGGATGAAGGTCGGCGGCCGGCGCGAGATCATCGTTCCCCCACGTCTTGGCTACGGCAATCAGTCGCCCTCGCCGTTGATCCCGGCGGGCTCGACCCTGGTCTTCGTGGTGGATCTGCTCGACTCGTACTCCAGCACGGCCGGGTGGAGCAACGCCTAGCGCCCTGGCAGCTCCTCCCCCGGACCGGCGAGGCGTAGCAGGAGGCCCCCCGGCGAGAGGTGGCCGAGAGCGCGAGCCATGAAGCGCCGGGGTGCTTGCCGACATCCTCGAAGCAGCCCGGGAGGCGGGTGTGGAGTACGTCGTGCTGGTGTCGTCGATCACCGTGCAGACCCACCCGCACCTCGGCCCCGCCGGCGAGAACCTGGCGGTGGAGCAACTGCTCAAGGCAAGTGGCATGGCCTGGACGATCCTGCGGCCGACGCAGTTCGCCTCGAACTCCCTGATGTGGGCGGCTTCCATCCGTGGCCGCGAGACCGTACGCGCGCCGTACGCCGATACCGCGCTGCCGACCATCCACCCTGCGGACATCGCCTCGGTGCCACGGGTGGCACTGACCGAGCCCGGCCACCGGGGACGTACGTATGCTTCGGAGAACGTCAACGCCTTCCGTTCAATCGCCATCGGCTCAGCACGTTGGTTGTCGCCGTCCTTGCGGATGATCACGGGCGCTGTCATGTCGATCTGGACATCGGTGGCGGGGCTGGTCCCGGGGGCTTTGCCGTCAGAGGGGTGCGGGGGGGGCGGCTCGCGTTCGTTCCCCGGGATCCGGGATTCGGTGTGTCAGTTGCCGGCGGCGTCCAGGGCGGTGTCGGGGATCCAGGAGCCGTGGATGCCGGCGGTGACGCGGCGGGGCAGGTGGACGGCGGCGATCTGGGCGAGGTCGGAGGCGTCCAGGACGAGGAGTTGGGAGGCGTCCTGCTTGAGGTCGGAGGTGACCGTGAGCAGGTAGCCGTCGTCCTCGCGGGTGGCGCCGGCGGCGGGGACGAAGACCGCTTCGCTGGGGAGCCGGGCGTCGCCGACCTGGTGGATGCTGCGGGCGCCTGTGGTGCGGTCGTACTTGACGACGCCGTAGCCGCCGAAGCCGTTCTGGTCGGGGAAGGAGACGGCGTACTGGTAGCTGTGTTCCGTGCCCAGGTAGTCGTCGTTGAGGGTGGGGAACTCGACGGCGAGGTCGTCGATGACTCGCTCGTCTACCATGCCGGCGGCCAGGTCGACGACCCAGCGTCGGGTGTAGGAGCGGGTGTTGGGTTCGGTGCCGTGTCCCGGGGCGCCGACCCACCAGTTCCAGGAGAGCTGGAAGCCCTCGCGGTCGACGGTGGGTCCCTCCAGGACTATGCGGCCCTGGTTGTCCTCGTAGGCGTTGGCGGCGTGCAGCATGTTGCCGGGCTCGATGGGGAACCAGCGGATGTGCCGGGCGCCTTCGGGGCCTCGGGGCATGACGCCGATGCGGGCGGGCTGGTCGTCGTTCCAGCCGTAAGGGATGCCTGAGTGTTCGTTCGGGTCGAAGGTGACCGTGCCTTCGATGAAGACGATGTACCGGCGGGTGAGGGCGAAGTCGTGCTTGAGGGAGGCGGTGGCCCCGGGTATCTCGGCGCTGTGGGTGATGTGGCCCTTGGCGTCGGCGACGTAGTACATCAGGTGGGGCGGGAACGGCGAGGAGCCGAAGAAGTGCAGCTCGCCCGTGACGGGGTCGGTCTTGGGGTGGGCGGTCATGGCGCCGCGGAGCTTGCCGTTGAAGTCGTGGACGCCGACGGATTCCAGGTCCCTATCGATTTCGAAGGGCAGGTTGGCCTCGCACAGGGCCAGCAGGCGTCCGGCGTGCTCGATGACGTGGGTGCCGGCGGTGCTGGCGGTCAGGTCGGGGCCGTGTTCGGTCATGTAGGGGGCGCCGTCCAGGGCGGGGGTGTGCACCCAGCGGTTGCGGTACCACTCGGCGCGGCCGTCGCGCAGGCGGATGCCGTGGACCATTCCGCTGCCCTTGAACCAGTGCGTGGGGGTGACGCCTGGCTTGGGGTTGTGGCTGTTGCGGATCAGCCGGCCGGTCAGCTCGGGCGGCAGGCTGCCCTCGACGGTGAGGTCGGCGGCGGAGATCTCGTCGACCGCGGGCTCGTAGTGACCGGTCAGGAACGGCTTGCGGGTCATGGCAGGGTCCTCACGTCTCTGTGTGCGGTGTGGTTGGTCCGATGTGGTTAGTGCGGTGCGGTCGGTGGTCGGTGGTTTAGGCGGGATCGCGTTACATGCTCTGCTCCGCCTGGGACTTCAGGGCGGCTAGCCAGCTCTGCAGGGACTGGTGCAGGGCCCGGCCGAGTTCCTCGGGCGCCGCGTCGACGGGGGCTCCGCTCCACGACTCCTCGGTGCGGACGGTGACCTGGTCGCCCGTCTGCGCGAAGGTCCACACGTGGATTCCGGTGATGCCGTTGGCGGGGCCGCCCCACACGATCCGCTCGCCCGGGATCAGTTCGCGGACCGTGGAGGTGATGTCCAGGCCGTGGGTCTTCCACGTGAAGGAGGCGCCGGGCGTGAGGGGGCCGTTGAGCGTGGCCTGGTCGATGTCCGTGTTCCAGTTCGCCCAGGTGTCGATGCCGGTGTGCAGTGCCCACACGGTTTCCAGCGGGGCGTCGATCACGGTGGACAGGCGGGCGACGACGGGTGCGGTCTCGTCGATGGTGAACATGGTGGGTCTTCCTCTCGTGGTGATGGGTCGTGCGGTCGGGGTCAGGACGTCCGGGTGAACGACGCGGCCTGCTTCGGGTGGGCCGATTCGGCTGTCGGTCCGCGGGGGCGGCCGCGGCGGGCTAGGACCGGGGTGAGGAGGGCGGTGGCCGTGATGACCGCGGCCGCGATGGCGAACGCGGTGCGGTAGCCGCTGGTGAGGGCGTCCAGGTGCGGCCCGGGGGCCGCGGCGGTGACGGAGGCGGCGAGCGTGGTCAGTACGGCGAGGCCGATCGCTCCGCCGACCTGGCGGGTGGTGTTCACCAGCCCGCCGGCCAGGCCCGTGTCCGTCTGCGGGACTCCTTCGACGGAGAGTGCGGTGAGTTGGACGAAGGCGATGCTCAGGCCGAGGCCGATCAGAACACTCGGGCCGAGTACGTCCGTGAGGTAGCTGCCGTGGGCGCTGATCCGCGACAGCCACAGCATGCCGCCGGCCTCCGCGAGCAGGGCGGCCGTCACCGTCGCCGTGGCTCCGATACGGCGGGAGATCCGCGGTGCGAGCGTGGAGCCGAGCATGTTGGCACCGGCGAGCGGCAGTTGGCCCAGACCGGTCACCAGCGGGCTGGAGCCGAGCACCTGCTGCTGGTAGAGCGGCAGAAAGAAGAACAGGGCGATCCACACCGACCCGAACAACGCCATGAGCACGTTTCCGGCCGCGACCCGGCCCGTGCGGAACAGGCGAGGCGGCAGGAGCGGATTCGGGTGCCGCCGCTCGACCAGGACGAAGACCACCAGGAGTACGGCCGCGAGAGCGAAGGCCCCGAGTACCTGTGTGTCCGTCCATCCGGTGCGGCGTGCGCTCGTCAGGCCCCACACGAGGGCGGTCAGCGCGAGCGACACCGTCGCGGTGCCGAGCAGGTCGAAGCGCCCTCGCTCGGTGCCGGGCGCCCGGGGCACGTAAGCCGCTGTGGCGATCAGGACGAGGAACGTTCCGATGGCGACGGCGTGGAAGATCCAGCGCCAGCCCCATGCCTGGGTGAGGACACCGCCCAGGAGGACTCCGGCCGCGCCACCGGCTCCGGAGACCGCACCCCACACCCCCAGAGCTCTGCCCCGCCCAGGCCCGGGCGGGAACACATCCATCACCAGCGCCAACGCGGCCGGCGCGATCGCGGCGGCGCCGACGCCCTGCGCGGCACGAGCGGTGATCAGAGCCGTGGACGTGGTCGACAGGCCGGCCGCCAGGGAGGCTGCCCCGAAGAGCCCTAAGCCGGCGAGCAGGATCCGGCGACGGCCCAGCAGGTCCGCCGCGCGGCCTCCGGCCAGCAGCAGCGCCCCGAAGGCGAGACCGTAGGCATTGACGACCCAGGTCGTTCCGCTCTCCGTCAGACCGACGCCGGACCGGATCTGGGGCAGGGCCACGTTCACGATCGACGTGGCGAGCATGACGGTGAACTGGGCCCCGGCCAGGACCGCGAGCGCGGCCCCGGGGCGGGCGGTGGTTCCGGATTGCTTCCGCACGACAGGCTCCATTGTGTGGTTAACCACTCACAAGCAAGGCCGAAGAAGAGGCGGGGCGATCGAGCCCCGCCGACAGCACCCACCACCCGATCGAGTCGGGGTCAGTAGTGTCTGATCCCCGCCGACAGGGTCCGGCTCCAGGGGGCATCCACCTGGTCCGCACCCGTCGAGGCGATCAGGTGACACAGCATGCCGCGGGCGAAGAACTCCTGGACCTGCTCATCGCTACCGCCCGATGCTCCGCGCACGTACTCCACCATGCGGGCGTACCCCTGGCGAACCACCTCACGAACGGCCGGCTCCGAGGCCGCGGCCGCCTGCGCCTGGAGCTGGATCAGCATCAGGTCGTTGTCGCTGATCAGCCTGGCGTAGGACTCCCCCATGGCCGACAGCACCGCTTCCGCGTCGCTCCCGCGGGCGTCCGCCGCCGCCAGCTCCAGACTGGCCCGCACCTGCACGAAGCAGTGCTCGACCACGGCGACGAACAGCGACTCCTTGCTCGGGAACAGCCGATAGACGTACGCCTGCGAGATGCCGGCCGCCTTGGCGACCTCGGTCGTGGTGGTGCCGAAGTAGCCGCGTGCGGCGAAGGCACCGATGGCGGTGCGCAGCACGGTCGCGCGGCGCTCCTCGGCGGTGGACAACTGGCGGGGCCGTTCTGACTTCATGTGAGTACTTAACCACTCACACTTTCGTCGGTCAAGCGGGCACCGTGTCGTGCCAGCAGACCTTCTGCTCTGCGCTGCCTCGGTACAGGAACAGGGTGAGGTACGACTGTGCGGCAAGCACGCCGATGCGCTGTTCTGCTCCGTGGTACGAGTTCTCGCCGGGATTCGCGTAGGTGCGGCCGTCGGTGAAGCGGGCCTGCATGTCGAGCTGCTCCTGGTTGTGCAGTGCCTCCCAGGTCGCCGCGTTCGGTGAGATGCCCGCGTCCTGACCGGTCAGGGAGACCAGCAGGTCGAAGGTGCCGAAGTAGAGCGGGAATCGGGTGCCCCAGTCGTTGCCCTCCGGGTAGTGGATGTCGGCCGATCCGGGCGTGTAGATGGTCCGGCCGCCGAAGTCCTTGTCCACCAGGGCGCTGTAGATACGGGAGATGTTGTGCAGGCCCGCACGGGGCGCGCACGTGCCGGCCAGCGCCCAGATGGCGCCCTGGTAGATGCTCTGGTCGAGCGCGACCATGTAGAGCGGGTGCAGGAAGCCGTGGTTCTCCAGCGTGCCGTCGTCGTCGATGTTCGTGCCCCTCAGCCATTCCGAAGGGTTGATGCCGTTGACCGGAGTCGTGCTGGCGAGGTCGGCGGGGCCGGCTGTGGCGGCGAGCAGTAGTTCGTGGTTCCGCTCGATCCAGCGAGGCGCGCTCGGATGGGTGGGCATCATCGCGGCCGACAGGCCCAGCACGGCGGCGCTCCAGCTGTTCTCCTCGGCCTTGGTGTCGCCGGGGGTGACGACGGATCCATCCCGTCGCGTCATGAAGAGTTGGATACCACTGGTGCCGACCAGGTGGAGGTCATCGCCTGTGCAGAGGCGGTCGGCCTCGAAGGCCAGCATCCTCACGGCCTTCTCCCGGTCCGCTGTCGGGAGCTGGTCCCACATCAGCCACGCGGCGGTGCCGGCGTAGTAGGCCCACAGCGCTGTCTGCCAGCCGCCGCCCCAGGCGGTGGCCGTGTCGCTGTCGTTCGCTCTGTGGCGTGCGGCGATCGTGCGGATCAGGTTCGATCCGCGGATCGTCGCCTTGTCCTCCGGCAGGGTGACGGGGTCGTAGACACCGAGCTTGAGCGCCGTGGCTGTCGACAGGGCGGTCATCGCGGGCAGGCGGACGGAACGCTCGTCGGCGCCGCCGAGGTGCAGATACCCGTCGGGCGCGTACGTCTTGTACGTGTTCGCGTACCACGGGCCGATCAGGTACCGGCTGCTGTTCCGCAGGATCTGCTTCATCCGCCCACCCGCCGGGTCCGTGGCGGAGTACGAGCCCAGCCGGGTCCAGTCGATCGGCTCGACGTACGTGGCGGGTGCGGCGGCCTTGTTGTCCTGTCCGGCTGCCGGGGTGGTGGCGGGGTGGACCGCGGCCGGCGGAGCCACGGTCGATGCGACCGCCCTGCGAGCGGTACGACCAGGGCGACGCTCAGCGGACATGAAAGGCCTTTCTGTCAACGGAACATTGGACCGACAGAAGCTTGGGCGACCTTGGTCGGCCCGTCAAGGACCACCTGACCACCCACCCCCGGCGGCCGTGGCCGGGCCGCGTTCACGCTCGTACCGCCCTGGCCTCCTCGCGAGCCCGGAGCGCGGCGGTGTGGTCGCCTGACAGGCTTTGTGCCTTTGCCAGGGTGTCCAGGGCGGTGGCGAGCCAGTTGGTTGAGCCGATGGCCCGCCACAGCCTGATGGCGGCTTCGGCTCGTCGGCGGGCGTGCTTCGGGCGGCCGACTGCGAGGTGGGCCTCGGCGAGGGCGTACAGGGTCGCGGCCTCGCCCCAGAGGTTGCCGAACTCGCGGTAGGTCCACAGGCTCTTGGCGAGCAGCCGGCGGCCCTCGCCGTGTTCGCCGAGCCGGGTGAGGACGTCGCCGAGCCAGCAGGTGGCGTGGGTCGCGGTGAGGCGGTCGCCGAGTTCCTCGCTGATCGCGGCCGCCTTCCGGTAGGCGTCGGCGGCGTCCCGATAGGCGCCGCGCGCCCGGTGGCTCTGGCCCAGGCAGCGCAAGGCCTGAGCCTCCCCCGGCAGGTAGCCGGCGCGCCGGCTGACCAGCAAGCACTCCGTGAACCGGGCTACGGCGGCGTCCACCCGCCCCTGCTCCAGGTCGATCACGCCGAGGCCGTTGGTCGCGTACACCAGGCAGTTGACGTTCCCCGCCGATTCGGCCAGCCGGACGGCCGCTTCGAAGTGGTGGACGGCGGAGGCGTACTCGCCGAGCAACCGGTGCACGTACGCAAGGCCGGCCGTCGCGCCGGCGCGATAGGCCGGTGCCTGCCCCTCGGCGAGCAGCAGGGCCTGCTCGAAGTGGTGCAGGGCTTCCGGGTACCGGTCCAGGATGGTGGTGAGCTCGCCGAGGCACCGGTGGAGTTTCGAGGCGCTGTGGTCGTCGCCGTTGCTCTCCGAGACCTTTAGCGCCCGGCTCTGGAGCCGTCCCCAGTCGTCGAAGTGGCTGCCGACCTGGAAGAACGCCGTGAGGGCGGTGGCGAGCCCGGCGGCGGGTGCGGTTTCACCGCGGTCCAGGGCCTGTTCCACGACCCCGACGAGAAACTGACGTTCGTCGTCGAACCAGGCCAGCGGGTCGGCGAGCAGAGGATCGGCGTCGACGTCGGAGAGCCGCCAGGAGACCAGGTCCTTCTGCGGAATGCCCTGGAAGTCGACGCTGAGGGTGTCCGCCGCGCGGTCGGTGAGGTGCAGACTCGCCCCGAGCAGCCGACCGCACGCGGCCGTGCGGTCGAGGGGCGGGAGACCTCGTTCGGCCTGCTCCCTGGCGAACAGGCGTATCAGGTCGTGGAGTTGGTACCGGATTCCGGTCGCGCCGACCGTTCCGGTCTGGACGAGGTGCACCTCGACCAGGTCGTCGAGAACGGCCTCCGCCTCGTCCAGGTGGATGTCGAGGAGTGCGGCGAGCGCCCAGGCGGCGAAGGCCGGTCCGGGGAGCAGTGCCAAGGTCCGCAGCGCACGTTGGGCCGCCGCGGACATCCCCTGGTACGTGAGTCCGAGACTGGCCCGTACGGCGATGTGGCCGACGGCCAGCTCGTCCAGCTTGCGCTGCTCGTCGGCGAGGGCTCGCGCCACCTTGCTCAGGGGCCAGTGGGGTCGCGCGGCCAGCCGGGCTCCGGCCACCCACACGGCAAGGGGCAGCCCGCCGCAGGTCTCGACGATGGAGCGGGCCGCGTCGGGTTCCGCGTCGGTCCGCCCGGGTCCCAGCATCTCGCGCAGCAGGGCGAGTGCCGTCGTGGAGCTCAGTACGCCGAGGGTGATGCGGCGGCCGCTCATCTCAGCCAGCGTCGTCCGGCTGGTGATGAGGGCGGCGCACTGCCCGCCGCTCGGCATGAGGTCCCGCAGCTGTTGCGCGTCGGCCGCGTTGTCCAGGACGACGAGTACGCGGCGCTGGGCCAGCAGGGTCCGGTAGAGGTGGACGCGGTCGGCGAGTTCGCCGGGAACGCTCCCGCCACTCGTGCCGAGGGCGCGCAGGAAGGTGCCGAGGACCGTGTACGGCTCGGCCGGCTCGTCGCCGAAGCCCCGTAGATCGGCGTGGAGTTGACCGTCGGGAAAGCGCGACGCGAGTCCGTGTGCCGTGCGGACGGCGAAGGCCGTCTTGCCGACTCCGGCGGGTCCGGTGACGAGCAGCGTCGCCGGACCTGCCGTGTCAGCGTCGAACGCCCGGTGCGCATCGGTCAGTTCATGCTCCCGCCCGACGAAGAGCGCCAGGTCCGGGGGCAGGAGACGGGGGACGAGCTGCCGTCCCGTGGCGTGGGGCGGGGAGACCACTGCCTCGTCCGCCGCGGCGCCGGCCGGCTGCGCGGTCGCGAAGGGCGGGGCCGTGAGGGGTGGAGCGGTGAGTGGTGCGGCGGGGCGGGCCAGTGCCAGTTCGGGGTCCGCCGCGAGGATTCGCGCGTGCAGCCGTCGCAGCTCGGCGCCCGGGTCGATCCCCAGCTCTTCGGCGAGTCGCCGGCGGGCGCGTTCGTAGCCGTCCAGTGCCTCCGCCTGCCGTCCGCATCGATACAGGGCGAGCATCAGCTGCCCGACGACACGCGCGTCGAGGGGGTGCGCGGTCGCGCGGTCGAGCAGCTCGCTCACCAGGCGACTGTGCTGGGCGAGGCGTAATCGGACGTCGACCAGCTCGAGTTGGGCGGTCAGCCGTTCACCGTCGAGGCGGTCGCGCTGCGCGTTGAACCAGGGGGTGTCGACGCCGGCGAACGCGCTGCCCCGCCACAGGCCAAGGGCTTCGCGCCACACCGCCTCGGCCTGTTCGTCGGTGCCCGCCTGCCGGGCCAGGCCGGACAGCTCCCGGAAGCGGTGGACGTCCACCGACGCGGGCTCGACGGCCAGCCGGTAGCCGCCGCCCCTCTCCCGGGTGAGGGGCGTGGCCCCGGCGGCGGGGCCGCCGCCCGGGTCGCCCGGGCCGCCGGGGTCGCCCGCCAGCACGTGTCGCAGGCGGGAGACGTATCCGTACAGTTTCGTTCGGCCGTGGGGCCCGTCGGCCTCTCCCCAGACCCGGTCGACGAGCGCGTCGGACGACACCACCCGGTCCGCGTCGACCAGGAGCGCCGCGAGGACGCGCCGCTGCATCGCGTGCCCCGCGTCGACGGGGACGCCGTTCCGCCGTACCTCGATCGGCCCGAGGACCCCGAAGCACGTGGCCATCAACTCCCCCTCGTGTTCCACCGATTGCCCCCTTGCGGCCACTCTGGGGGCCGCCGATCGGCGGGCCAAGGCGGATTCCAGCATTTCCGAAGGTTTACCGACGGCCTCCCTCGCACCCTGGGATCAGGGCGGCCCTCGGGACAAGGGGTGACCGCCCGGAACGAGGGCGACCTCGACAGTCAGCACAGCACTCCAGCGATCTCAACCAGGTTGGTGATTCGATGCGAAGAGCTTCCAGGTTCGCCGTGGCCGCGATCGGGGCCGCCGCGACCGTCCTCTGGTCCTCGACCTCGGCGCACGCCGACGCCGTCGTGAGCAATGGCTACGCGACGGGCGGATTCATCGGCTACGGCGACAAGATCTGGGTCGAGCACTACGAGGGCCGCACCAGTTCGGTCGAGTGGTACACGGACTACGGCCGGTCGGGTTCCTGCAGCGTGACCGTGCCGGCGGTGAGCAAGACCTGCAATTACGACATGCGTGAGGAAGGCACGATCACGCTCTGGATCTGCACGACGGGGCCGGGGATCGGCTCCGACGAGTGCAGCGTCGCGGTGACCGACCGCATCAACAGCTGACCCGCACCCGGGAGATCCGGGCACCTCCACCAGAAGGGAAACCTCGTGAAGAAGCGTCTCGCGGGCGCGGCTCTGGCCGCCGCCCTGCTCGCCGCACCACTGGCCGTCGCGGCCCCCACGACGGCCGGCGCCGCGCCCGCCGCCTGTACGTCGCCGAGCTGGGGCCCGTACGACCCCGGCTACTCGTTCACGGTCGGCGGCAAGACCTCGCCACTGCGCCCGGGTCCGAACGCGGACTGCGGCACTCGCCTGACCGTGCCCGCCAACACCGAGTTCAGCATCGACTGCCAGTACGAGAACAGCGCGGGGAACCTCTGGTACCACGGCGATGTGTACGTCTCCGGCCGTACCGTCGCGGGCTGGATGTACTCCGGCAACCTCGGCGGCGTGTACGAGTCCAACTACGCGTGGTGCTGACCCAGTTCACGCTTCTCGACAGGACGGAGTGAAACCGCACATGCGTAAGACCTTCATCGCCACCCTCGCCACCGCCGCCGCCGTCGTCGTGCTCGGCTCCGCGGCCGTCCCCGCCCAGGCCGCCTCCGCGGGCGGCACCCCCGGCGGCACCCTGGAGGCAACCGCCGGCGGAACGGCGCCCGCCTGCATCGAGCGCACCGTGAACTACACCGAGCAGGGCTTCTGGGTGTTCCTCGAGAACACCTGCGGCAGGACCATGCGCGTACAGGCCATCGCGACCGGCAACCCCAGCAGCTCGTGCATGACCATGGGCTCGGGCGACACCACTGCCTGGTACTCCTACGGGACCGGCGGCAGGTACGTGCGCACCGTGGTGTGCTGACAGCACCCTCGGTACGCACCCGGGCCCCGGGACACGGGGCTCGGGGCCCGGGGCCCGGGTCGGGGGGAAGGAGGCGGGTGCGCACCGGGATTCCGGTGCGTGTCCGTCGGCGTACCCGAGGCCCTTGAGTACGGCGTGGGGCGGGACCTGGGTACGGAGGCTCAGGCCGCCGCGCGGGCCGCCGGGGAGCATGGCGGCAGACGCAGCCCTCCGACCTCGGGGAGAGAACCCGTGCTCAGCCGCCTCGCCAGAACCCTGGTGCCCGCCGTGGGCCGACTCACCGTGACCACCGATCCCCAGGCGGAGTTCGCCCCCGGCAGCATCGTCGTCGCGAACCACACCTCGCTCGCCGACCCGGCGATCGTCCTCGCCGCGCTGCACCGCCTCGGCATCGAGCCGGTCGTCGCCGCCACGGCCGGCCTGTGGCGCGTCCCCTGGCTGGGCCGGGCGCTCGCCCGCGAGGGACACATCCCGGTGTACCGCAAGAGCGCCCGCGCCGCCGACGCTCTCGACCTCGCCGCCGAGGCCCTGTGCGCCGGGCGACTCGTCCTCATCTACGGCGAGGGCGGCCTCCCCACGCGCAGGGACGCCGGCGAAGAGCCGCCGGAAGCCTTCCGCAGCGGCATCGCCCGGCTGTCGCTCCGTACCGGTGCGCCCGTCGTACCGGTCGGCCAGGCAGGCGCGCGCCGGGTGGTCTCGGGCGGTACGGCCAAACAGCTCGCCGGCCTCGCCACCGCGCCCCTGCGGCGGCCGGGGCTGCGGGTTCACGTCGGGACTCCGATCGTCCTGACCGGCGAGGCGGCGGCCCGCACGGAGCAGGCCCACACCGCGGTGACCACCGCGTGGCGCACCGCCGCTTCGGGGGCGGCACGGTCAGGGCGGACCGCCACGTCGGCAGGGGTGAGCGCCCCGGCGTCACTCGGCTCGGGGCTCGTCCGAGGCCAGGATGGACGTCTCCAGCTTGCCCAGGAGGCGGGCGATCTGGCGGCACTCGGCCGGTGACAGGCCCGCGAGCATCCGGCGCTCGTTGTCGAGGTGCTCGGCGAAGACGGAGTCCACCGTCGCCAGGCCCTTGTCGGTGAGACGGGAGTAGACGATTCTGCGGTCGTCGGCATCGCGTTCGCGGACGATCAGGCCGTCCTTCTCCAGGCGGTCGATCCGCAGGGTCACACCGGCCGAGGAGACGAGGCCGGAGTCGGCGAGCTGGCCCGCGGTGAGCCGGTAGGGCTCGCCCGCCCGTCGCAGGGCGGTCAGCACGTCGAAGCCGGCCACGGACAGGCCGTGCCGCTCGATGGAGGTGGTGAGCCGGGTGCTGTAGCGCAGGAAGGAGCGGTGGAGCCGGGCCAGTACCTCGAGCGGGCTCGTGTCCAGGTCCGGGCGTTCGCGCGCCCAGTCCTCGATCACCTTCGCCACGGCGTCCTGGTCCGCCGACTTCGATGCAGCCATCCCCAACCCCTCAACCCCTCGTGCGGGTTCTCACGGTGCTGAGAATCTTACCCCTGAGGGGTTGCAGAAGGGGGTGGCGGGGGGGGGGGGGGGGTGAACCCCCCGCCACCCCCCCCGCGCGCCGGGCGCCCCCCCGGCCCCCCGCCCCGCCGCCCC
>NZ_JBHXPI010000032.1:48390-81562 GCF_042718575.1 Streptomyces sp. NPDC058579 | reverse complement strand
GCACCTTGGGTGCCGAGCCGGGCCTCCGGCGTGGACGACGCGGGTTACGGCAGTGCGAGCATCCGCTCGAGCGCCAGCTTCGCGAAGCTCTCGGTCTCCTTGTCGACCTGGATCCGGTTGACCAGCTTGCCCTCGGCCAGCGACTCGAGCGCCCACACCAGGTGCGGCAGGTCGATCCGGTTCATCGTCGAGCAGAAGCAGACCGTCTTGTCGAGGAAGACGACCTCCTTGTCCGGGTGCGCGTTGGCCACGCGGCGGACCAGGTTCAGCTCCGTGCCGATCGCCCACTTCGAGCCGGCCGGGGCCGCCTCCAGGGTCTTGATGATGTACTCCGTCGAGCCGACGTAGTCCGCGGCCGCCACGACCTCGTGCTTGCACTCGGGGTGGACCAGCACGTTGACCCCGGGGATCCGGGCCCGTACGTCCTCGACCGAGTCCAGCGAGAAGCGGCCGTGCACCGAGCAGTGCCCGCGCCACAGGATCATCTTGGCGTTCCGCAGCTCCTCGACGGTCAGGCCGCCGTTCGGCTTGTGCGGGTTGTACAGGACGCAGTCGTCCAGCGACATGCCCATCTCGCGCACGGCCGTGTTCCGGCCCAGGTGCTGGTCGGGCAGGAACAGGACCTTCTCGCCCTGCTCGAAGGCCCAGTCCAGGGCCCGCTTGGCGTTGGACGAGGTGCAGATCGTGCCCCCGTGCTTGCCCGTGAAGGCCTTGATGTCGGCCGAGGAGTTCATGTACGAGACGGGCACGACCTGCTCGGCGACGCCGGCCTCGGTCAGCACGTCCCAGCACTCGGCGACCTGCTCGGCGGTGGCCATGTCGGCCATCGAGCAGCCGGCCGCGAGGTCCGGCAGCACGACCTTCTGGTCGTCCGTGGTGAGGATGTCGGCCGACTCGGCCATGAAGTGCACACCGCAGAAGACGATGTACTCGGCCTCCGGCTTCGCGGCCGCGTCCTTCGCCAGCTTGAACGAGTCGCCGGTGACGTCGGCGAACTGGATGACCTCGTCGCGCTGGTAGTGGTGGCCGAGGACGAACACCTTGTCCCCGAGCTTCTCCTTGGCGGCCCGCGCGCGCTCCACCAGGTCCGGGTCGGAGGGAGACGGGAGGTCGCCGGGACACTCCACCCCGCGCTCGCTCTTCGGGTCGGCCTCGCGGCCGAGCAGCAGCAGGGCGAGCGGCGTCGGCTGGACGTCCAGGGGCTGGGCGGTGGTCACGTCACGCACCCTTTCTTTCTGCGGAAGAGCTGGCTTTTCGTCTAAATGACGCTATCTATCATAACCGCTTCACGTCAGTTTGACGATGGCCATAGTGTCGATGTGACGAGTTCGAGTGCGCGCGGGCGCTCGCTCCGGGTCCGCGAGCGGGTGTGCGAGCATGAAAGGGACAACGACGCGAAGCCGAGCCTCGCCCGGAATGAATCCGGGGCCCCGCTGGTTGGAACCGTCGGCAAGCAGTCTCCGTCTCCGTACAACCCGGGAGAGAAGCAGATGTCCGTATCGGACGAGAAGACCACTGTCAGCGACGGCATCCTCCTGTCTGACGCCGCCGCGGGCAAGGTCAAGGCCCTGCTCGACCAGGAAGGCCGCGACGATCTGGCGCTGCGCGTCGCCGTACAGCCCGGCGGCTGCTCCGGCCTGCGCTACCAGCTCTTCTTCGACGAGCGTTCGCTCGACGGCGACGTCGTCAAGGACTTCGACGGCGTCAAGGTCGTCACCGACCGCATGAGCGCCCCGTACCTGGGCGGCGCCTCCATCGACTTCGTCGACACGATCGAGAAGCAGGGCTTCACGATCGACAACCCGAACGCCACGGGCTCCTGCGCCTGCGGCGACTCGTTCAGCTAAGCCTCAGAGCAGTACGCCGAAGGCGGCCGCCCGGACTCCGGGCGGCCGCCTTCGCGCTTCTCAGGACGCCTCTCAGGGCCCTTCTCGGGGCGTCTCGGGTCACGTCCTCGGTACGGGCTCCCCGCTCGCCGCGTCCACGACCGCCCGGCCGCCGAGCGGCTGCTCCAGGGTCACCGTCCGGGTCACCTCCACCGCGATGGCGATGCACGCCCGGTCAGGGTCGATCGCCTTCTCCGTGATCCGTACGGAGACCTTGGCGGCGCTCTCCTCGGCCGTCGCCGTGTACGTGCTGCACACCCCGCCCCAGAAGGTCACCGACAGCTTCGTGCCGGCCCCGTCCACCCGGTACGACTGGATCTGCCGCGCGGGCGCCGTGCCCTCACCCTGGTCCGGCTTCGTGGTCGGGGTGGGCGTCGGCTTCGCCGGGGGCGCCAGATGCTCCGGCGCCACCGCCGTGCGCACGACCGTGTGGGGCTTCGCCCCGGCCTCCGCCTCCACCTGGAAGAGCCACGACGGTACGAGGGCCCGCTCGCCGTCCACGAACTGCGAGGCGAGCCCGAAGACCGCGCCCGTCACGGCCAGCTCGCGCGGCTCGTTCCTCGGCTCGCACGGCACGGTCGGCTCGGCCGCCGTGTCCCCGGCGGGCGCGTTCCCGGCCGGCGGGGCCGTCGCGCAGCCGCCGATGCCGATCGAGCCCGGAACGGCCGACCTGTTCAGCTCCTCCAGAGCCTTCTCGGCGCCGACCACCGGATACTCGACCGCCTTGGCCGGCTCCTTCAACTGCCCGCTGCCGGAGGCCAGTTCACCGCCGGGGCCGACCTGGATCCCGGTCGACCAGCCGTACGTCGGCAGCCCGCCCACGACCGGGTCGGCGTTGACCACCCGGAGCGAGCCCATGAGCTGGCTCGCGTCCACCTTCGCGTCGTCCTGGCCGACCGCCTTCAGGACCGGAGCGGCCGCCGCCCGCGCCGCCGCCTCGCTCACGGGGCCACCCTTCGGCGACTCCGCCTCTCCCGGGGGCGGGCAGGCCTTGCCCTTGAGGCAGGTGTCGCCGACCGGACCCCCGTCGTACCGCGCGAACGTCCAGCTGCCCGGCGCCTCGGCCGACACGTCGAGCCGCAGCCCCGAGCCGTCCTTCTCCGGCGCGAGCTTCCAGACCTCGCCCTCGAGGCGCGGTGTGCCCGCGATGCCCAGGGCCTTGGCCAGCCGGGTCACCTCCGCCGAGGTGACCCGGCCCTCGGGCCGGTGGACCGCGGCCGAGGAGGGCCCCTTGGGGAGTGGGCCCTTGGCCTTGTAGACGGCTCCGCCGCCGCTCGGGTCGGGCTCGCCGGGCGCGATGCCGGGACCGCCGTCCCGGTTCGCGCCGTCGCCCGAGGCGTCCAGGCTCAGCGGCGGGGGCGCCGCGGGGGCGCCGCTCGGCGTGCCGGTGCCGTCCGAGGTGTTCGCGAAGTACACCCCGCCGCCCCCGACGATCAGGACGCCCGCCGCGACCGAGGCCACGAGGAGCGGCCGGGGCCGCGTCCGCCGGTTCTCCGTACCGCTCACCGCATCGCTCCTTCGTCCCTGACCCGGGAGGACGCCTCCCGGAAGACATCAGTGGGACGGAACGGACGTGCGAGCGGTTCCGTCCCTCAGGCGCCGTATTCGGGCGTGGCGTCGATCAGCCGCGCCGAAGCGGGCGGCACGACGACCCCGTGGATCGCCGCGGGGGAGACCCGGGCGGGTGCGGCGTCCGCCGGAACCACCCAGTGCGGAGCCATGCGCGCGCTGGCGCCGCGCAGCTGGGCGAGGCTGAACTCGGACTCCTGAGGCTCGCGAGGAGCGGGTTGCGTGGACATGTGCGCACCGTACGCACGGCATGCCTCCGGGGAAAAGGCCTACTCTGGGGTAGTTTCCACTGTTCGGCAGGGTCCCTCCCAGCCGGTAGCGTGAACTGTCAACCGCTTTCCGTCCCGCAGGAGCGCCCAGCCGTGCGTATCGCAGTCACCGGCTCCATCGCCACCGACCACCTCATGACCTTCCCCGGCCGGTTCGCAGACCAGCTCGTAGCGGACCAGCTGCACACGGTCTCCCTCTCCTTCCTCGTCGACAACCTCGACATCCGGCGGGGAGGCGTGGGCCCGAACATCTGCTTCGGCATGGGGCAGCTCGGCGGCAACCCGATCCTGGTGGGTGCGGCCGGTTACGACTTCGACGAGTACCGCGCCTGGCTCGACCGGCACGGCGTCGACACCGGCTCCGTGCGGATCTCCGAGGTCCTGCACACCGCCCGCTTCGTCTGCACCACGGACAAGGACCACAACCAGATCGGCTCCTTCTACACGGGCGCGATGAGCGAGGCCCGGCAGATCGAGCTGAAGGCCGTCGCCGACCGCGTGGGCGGCCTCGACCTCGTCCTGATCGGCGCCGACGACCCCGAGGCGATGCTGCGGCACACCGAGGAGTGCAAGACGCGGGGCATCGCCTTCGCGGCGGACTTCTCCCAGCAGATCGCGCGGATGGACGGCCAGGAGATCCGCACGCTCCTGGACGGCGCCAGGTACCTCTTCTCCAACGAGTACGAGAAGGGCCTGATCGAGTCCAAGACGGGCTGGAGCGACGAGGAGATCCTCGGCCGGGTCGGCCACCGGGTCACCACCCTCGGCTCGCGCGGTGTCCGCATCGAGAGCGTGGGCGGCGAGACCATCGAGGTCGGCTGCGCCGAGGAGGACGCCAAGGTCGACCCGACCGGCGTCGGCGACGCCTTCCGGGCCGGCTTCCTGACCGGTCTGTCGTGGGGCGTCAGCCTGGAGCGCGCGGCCCAGGTCGGCTGCATGCTCGCGACGCTGGTGATCGAGACCCTGGGCACCCAGGAGTACACGCTGCGCCGCGCCAACTTCATGGAGCGCTTCACCAAGGCGTACGGCGACGAGGCCGCGGCCGAGGTCCAGACGCACCTGAGCTGACGCGACGCGCCAGGGGCTTCGCCGCGGCGGAGCCCCTACGCCACCCGCCGCACCACGTACGCCACCCCGCCCTTCGGGGACGGCTCCTCGCCCACGTACTCCTGGCCGCGCATCTCGCACCAGGCCGGGATGTCCAGGCGGGCCGCCTCGTCGTCGGCGAGGACCGTGACCGTGCCGCCCACCGGCACGTCGCCGATCACCTTCGCCAGCTCGATCACCGGGATCGGGCAGCGCCGGCCGAGCGCGTCCACCACGAGCGAGCCGGACGGGCCTGGCTCCGTGGCGGCCGCCCCCGGCGCCCCGAGCCGCTCCCGTACCCCCGCGACCACGCCCGGCAGCACGGTCAGGAAGCGGTCCACGTCCTCCTCCGTCGTGCCCACCGGCAGCGACACCCGGACGTTCCCCTCGCTCAGCACCCCCATGGCGCGCAGCACATGGCTGGGCGTCAGGGTCGAACTCGTACACGACGAACCGGACGAAACGGAGAAACCCTCCCGGTCCAGTTCGTGCAACAGGGTCTCTCCGTCGACATAGAGACAGGAGAAGGTGACGAGATGGGGGAGCCGGCGCACCGGATCGCCCACCACCTCCACGTCCGGCACCAGCTCCGGCACCCGCGACCTGATCCGGTCCACCAGACCCCGCAGCCGGGCCCCCTCGGCCTCCGCCTCCGCCCGCACCGCCCGCAGCGAGGCCGCCGCGGCCACGATCGCCGGCAGGTTCTCGAAGCCGGCCGCCCGCCCCGACTCCCGCTCGTCCGCAGGGCCTTGAGGGGCGAAACGGACACCCTTGCGGACCGCGAGCAGCCCCACGCCCGCCGGGCCGCCCCACTTGTGCGCGCTCGCCGCGAGCAGCGACCAGGCGCCCTCCACAGGTCCCCAGCCCAGCGACTGTGCCGCGTCCACGAGCAGCGGCACGCCCGCCGCCCGGCACGCCTCGGCGACCTCGGCCACCGGCTGCGCCGTCCCCACCTCGTGGTTGGCGGACTGCAGACAGGCAAGGGCCGTCCCCGGCCCCAGGGCCGCCGCGAAGGCAGCCGCCTCCACCGCGCCGGACCGGCCCACCGGAACCTCCGTCAACGACCCGCCGGCCGCCGCGTGCGCCTCGCCCGCGTGCAGGACGGCCGAGTGCTCGACAGCCGAGACCACCAGACCGGCCCCGACACGCCGACGCCCCGCGAGCGCGCCGGAAATTCCGGAATGCACCGCCCTTGTCCCCGAAGGAGTGAACACCAGCTCGTCGGGGCGGCAGCCCACCGCCTCCGCCGCGGCCTCCCGCGCCGCGTCGAGCAGCATCCTGGCCCGCCGCCCCTCGCGGTACAGCCGGGCGGGGTCGGCCCAGCCCTCGTCGAGGGAGGCAAGCAGCGCCTGACGGGCGACGGGGTGGAGCGGGGCGGAGGAGGCGGCGTCGAAGTAGGGCACCGGACCACGCTAGCCCCCGCTCCGTAATCCCCCGTCAGATGCCCCGCCCGCAGCGCCGATCGCCCCACGTCCGGGGGGTCGCGACCGCCCGGCGGAAGCCCGGCGTCCACCCCTTCGGGGAGTCGGACGGCGCGTTGGGCACCCTCCCCGCGCGACCCCAAATTGCGTCCAGTAGGGTTTGGTCCGCATAAACATCCAAACCCCTGCCCGCGGCCGGGGCGGCGACCGACCACGAGACGGACGGGCGTGGCCGACCAGCGCGGGCCGAGACTCTCGGGAAGGCGCTACGTGAGTCCCAACGGCTCCGACCTCCCCCGCACCCAAGGCGCGGGTGGTACCCCCACGTCTCGGCGCCCGATGCGGCGGAAGCTGCCGCAGGTGCTGACTGCGGGCCTGATCCTGGCGACAGCCACCGGCTGCTCGTACAACTGGGAAGACTTCCCCCGCCTTGGAATGCCCACCCCGGTCACGGAAGAGGCTCCCACGATCCTCTCCCTCTGGCAGGGCTCGTGGGCGGCGGCGCTCGTCACGGGCGTGCTGGTCTGGGGGCTGATCCTGTGGTCGGTCATCTTCCACCGGCGCAGCCGCACCAAGGTCGAGGTACCTCCGCAGACGCGGTACAACATGCCCATCGAGGCGCTGTACACGGTCACCCCGCTCATCATCGTCTCCGTGCTCTTCTACTTCACGGCGCGCGACGAGTCCAAGCTCCTGTCGCTCTCCGACAAGCCGGCCCACACGATCAACGTGGTCGGCTACCAGTGGAGCTGGGGCTTCAACTACGTCGAGAACGTGCCCGGAGTGAAGGGCGACGCCCAGATCGCCCCGAACCTCGACGCGATCCCGGACAAGTACCAGGACGACTTCCCGGCGAACGCCGGCGGTGTCTACGACGCCGGTATCCCCGGTGACCGGAACCCGCAGACCGGCAACCCGGGTCCGACCCTGTGGCTGCCGAAGGGCGAGAAGGTCCGGTTCGTCCTGACCTCCCGTGACGTCATCCACTCCTTCTGGGTGGTCCCCTTCCTGTTCAAGCAGGACGTCATCCCGGGTCACACCAATGTCTTCGAGGTGACTCCTACCCAGGAGGGCACCTTCATGGGCAAGTGCGCCGAGCTCTGTGGCGTGGACCACTCCCGGATGCTCTTCAACGTCAAGGTGGTCTCTCCGGAGCGCTACCAGCAGCACCTGAAGGAGCTGGCGGAGAAGGGGCAGACCGGCTACATCCCGTCGGGCATTGAGCAGACGGACCCGGCCAGGAATGCGGAGAAGAACCAACTGTGAGCATCCTCAACGAACCCCAGGGTGCGGCCGCGGCTGAGGACTCGTACGAGAACGAGCTCCCGGTACGCCGCAAGCAGCCCGGCAATGTCGTGGTGAAGTGGCTGACCACCACCGACCACAAGACGATCGGCACGCTGTACCTGGTCACGTCGTTCGTCTTCTTCTGCATCGGCGGACTCATGGCGCTCTTCATGCGCGCCGAGCTGGCCCGTCCGGGTACGCAGATCATGTCGAACGAGCAGTTCAACCAGGCGTTCACGATGCACGGCACGATCATGCTGCTGATGTTCGCGACGCCGCTGTTCGCCGGATTCGCGAACTGGATCATGCCGCTGCAGATCGGCGCGCCCGACGTGGCGTTCCCGCGGCTGAACATGTTCGCGTACTGGCTGTACCTCTTCGGCTCGATCATCGCGGTGGCCGGCTTCCTCACCCCGCAGGGTGCGGCCGACTTCGGCTGGTTCGCCTACTCCCCGCTGTCGGACGCCGTCCGCTCGCCGGGTGTCGGCGCCGACATGTGGATCATGGGTCTGGCCTTCTCCGGCTTCGGCACGATCCTCGGCTCGGTCAACTTCATCACCACGATCATCTGCATGCGCGCTCCGGGCATGACGATGTTCCGCATGCCGATCTTCACCTGGAACGTGCTGCTGACCGGTGTCCTGGTCCTGCTCGCCTTCCCGGTCCTCGCGGCCGCGCTGTTCGCCCTCGAGGCGGACCGCAAGTTCGGTGCCCACGTCTTCGACGCGGCCAACGGCGGCGCCTTGCTCTGGCAGCACCTCTTCTGGTTCTTCGGACACCCAGAGGTGTACATCATCGCCCTGCCGTTCTTCGGCATCGTCTCCGAAGTGATCCCGGTCTTCAGCCGCAAGCCGATGTTCGGCTACATCGGTCTGATCGCCGCGACCATCGCGATCGCCGGTCTCTCCGTGACGGTGTGGGCCCACCACATGTACGTCACCGGAGGCGTGCTCCTACCGTTCTTCTCCTTCATGACGTTCCTCATCGCCGTACCGACCGGCGTGAAGTTCTTCAACTGGATCGGAACGATGTGGAAGGGCTCGTTGTCCTTCGAGACACCGATGCTCTGGACGATCGGCTTCCTGGTCACCTTCACCTTCGGTGGTCTGACCGGCGTGATCCTGGCCTCGCCGCCGATGGACTTCCACGTCTCCGACTCGTACTTCGTCGTCGCGCACTTCCACTACGTCGTCTTCGGCACCGTGGTCTTCGCGATGTTCGCCGGCTTCCACTTCTGGTGGCCGAAGTTCACCGGCAAGATGCTGGACGAGCGGCTCGGCAAGATGACGTTCTGGACGCTGTTCATCGGCTTCCACGGCACGTTCCTGGTGCAGCACTGGCTCGGAGCCGAGGGCATGCCGCGTCGTTACGCGGACTACCTCGACGCCGACGGCTTCACCGCGCTGAACACGATCTCGACGATCTCCTCGTTCCTGCTCGGCCTGTCGATCCTGCCGTTCATGTACAACGTCTGGAAGACCGCAAAGTACGGCAAGAAGATCGAGGTCGACGACCCGTGGGGCTACGGCCGTTCGCTGGAGTGGGCGACCTCCTGCCCGCCGCCGCGGCACAACTTCCTCACCCTGCCGCGGATCCGTTCCGAATCCCCGGCGTTCGACCTGCACCACCCTGAGATCGCGGCGGTCGACCAGCTGGAGAACAAGCCGCACGAGGCCGAGGCTCTCACCGCCGGCAGCAGCAAGGAGGCCGGCAAGTGAAGATCCAGGGCAAGATGTTCATCTGGCTGAGCGTCTTCATCCTCGCCATGGCGATCCTCTATGGCGTGTGGTCGAAGGAGCCGGTCGGCACCACGGCGCTCTTCCTGGCCTTCGGCCTCGCCATCATGATCGGCTACTACCTGGCCTTCACGGCCCGGCGGGTCGACGCGATGGCGCAGGACGACAAGGAGGCCGACGTCGCGGACGAGGCCGGCGAGGTGGGCTTCTTCGCCCCCCACAGCTGGCAGCCGCTCTCGCTGGCCACCGGTGGTGCGCTCGCCTTCCTCGCCGTCGCGATGGGCTGGTGGATCCTGTACTTCTCGGCTCCGCTGATCCTGGTCGGCCTGTTCGGCTGGGTGTTCGAGTTCTACCGCGGTGAGAACCAGAACCAGTAGCACCACCCGCTTCACCCCGTAACACCCCGAGGGGCCCGGACACTTCGTCGCCACGAAGTGTCCGGGCCCCTCGTTTGCAGTACTCGACGCGCTGGTCGGCCGGAATGTTCTTACGGTGATGTCATGAACGACACGCCGCGCATTCGGACTGTTCTGAGCTGCACTCTTTTGGCCCTCCTCGTCAGCGTGGGCGCGGGCGCCTGCGCGGGCAGCGACGGCCATCCGCTCTCGGCGAAGCCGTACGACGCGGCGGAGCAGGTCTCCTTCAGCGCCCCCGAGGGCAGCAAGAAGGCCGACCCGGACAAGGCGCTGGAGATCACGGCCAAGGGCTCCGACGGCCGTATCACCGACGTCACGGCCGTCGACGCGACCGGGCACCACCTGGCCGGCGAACTGACCGCCGACGGCCACCTCTGGCGCTCCACGGGCTCCCTGACGGCCGGCGCCCGCTACACCGTCAAGGTCTTGGTGGAGGACGAGGACGGCGCCCCAGGCACCCGTACGTTCACCTTCGAGACCGCCCCGGCCAAGCGGGCCCTGACCGTCGCGTTCGGCCCGGAGGCGGGCAAGTACGGCGTCGGGCAGCCCATCACGGCCGACCTCAGCCTCCCCGTGAAGGACCGCAAGGCCCGCGCGGTGGTCGAACGGGCCCTGAAGGTGCGCTCCACGCCGGCCGTCCAGGGCTCCTGGCACTGGGTGGACGACAAGAAGCTGCACTTCCGCCCGAAGGAGTACTGGCCCACGGGCGCGGCGATCACCGTCACCGGCAACCTCGCGGGCGTCAAGGTCGGCGACAAGCTCTACGGCGGCGATTCGAAGCCGCTCAAGCTGACGATCGGCGACCGGATCGAGGCCGTCGCGGACGCCGGCTCGCACTACATGACCGTGCGGCGCAACGGAGAAGTGATCAATACCATTCCGGTGACCACCGGCAAACCGGGCTTCTCCACCCGAAACGGCATCAAGGTCGTGCTCGGCAAGGAGTACTTCGTACGGATGCGCGGTACCAGCGTCGGCATCGCGGAGGGCAGCTCGGAGTCGTACGACCTGCCCGTCTACTACGCCACCCGGGTCACCTGGAGCGGTGAGTACGTCCATGCCGCGCCCTGGTCCGTCGGCTCGCAGGGCGTGGCGAACGTCAGCCACGGCTGTGTCGGCATGTCGACGGGGAACGCGGCCTGGTTCTTCGAGACCGTCCGCCCCGGCGACATCGTGCAGACCGTCAACAGCTACGGCGACACGATGGACACCTTCGGCAACGGCTTCGGCGACTGGAACCTGGAGTGGAACAAGTGGCGCCAGGGCAGCGCCCTGGTGGCCGACGCCAAGAGCGCCGCCCACGAGCCCGACCCGAGCCGCCTCAAGCCCCTTGTCTAGGGCCCTCCGGCGCCGTTACGCGTCGATGGACAGGCGCTCGCGCAGCAGACCCGCCAGGGCCGCCGCGAACTCGACAGGTTCCACCGGAAGAGTGACCGCGGCGTCCGCCCGGCTCCAGGTCGCCAGCCAGGCGTCCTGCGGGCGGCCGATCAGGAGCAGCACCGGCGGGCAGCGGAAGACCTCGTCCTTGATCTGCCGGCAGACGCCCATCCCGCCCGCGGGCACGGCCTCGCCGTCCAGGACGCAGGCGTCGATCCCGCCCTCCTCGAGGCGTGCGAGCACGGCCGGGAGTGTCGCGCACTCGATGAACTCGACCGGCGGAACGTCGGCCGCGGGCCTGCGACCCGCGGCCAGCCGTACCTGTTCCCGCGTGTTCGCGTTGTCGCTGTAGACCAGGACCGTGGCGCTCGACTGCATCGTTCCTCCGTGAAGGTCATCAACCGATGCGCGGGATGCTACTCCGTCCCACACCCCGTCAACACCGGTACGACACCGGTTGGGAGGCCACTTCGATGGGCCGTTCGGGCTGGACAGAGGCCCCTGACACTCCGAACGGCACCCCCGGGAGTGAGGGCGGGATAAGCGACCGACATAATGTCGGTCGTGGCGACAGTAACGACAGTAGAAACCGGGCACGCGCACCCGTCGGTCAATCGACCGAACCTCACCAGCGTCGGAACCATCATCTGGTTGAGTTCCGAGCTGATGTTCTTCGCGGCCCTCTTCGCGATGTACTTCACCCTGCGGTCGGTGACCGGCCCCGAGTTCTGGACGGAAAAGGCCGACGCCTTGAACCTCCCGTTCTCGGCGACCAACACCACGATCCTGGTGCTCTCCTCCCTCACCTGCCAGCTCGGCGTCTTCGCCGCGGAGCGGGGCGATGTGAAGAAGCTCCGGACGTGGTTCATCATCACGTTCGTGATGGGTGCGATCTTCATCGGCGGCCAGGTGTTCGAGTACACCGAGCTGGTCAAGCACGAGGGGCTCTCGCTCTCGTCGGACCCGTACGGCTCGGTGTTCTACCTGACCACCGGCTTCCACGGCCTGCACGTGACGGGCGGTCTCATCGCCTTCCTGCTGGTCCTGGGCCGGACGTACGCCGCCAAGAGGTTCACTCACGAGCAGGCAACCGCCGCCATCGTCGTGTCCTACTACTGGCACTTCGTCGATGTCGTCTGGATCGGCCTCTTCGCCACGATCTACATGATCAAGTAATCGGGTCCCGGGACCCGAGCACATCCAGCAAGCATCGACGCAGAAGATCCTGACACCGGGGTAATCCGTGAAAAAGCTCTCCGCACGACGACGCCATCCGCTGGCGGCGGTCGTCGTCCTACTCCTCGCGCTGGCGGCCACCGGGGGGCTGTACACCGCGTTCGCGCCCACGGGCACGGCGAAGGCCGATGAAACCGCCCAGTCCCTCGCCATCGAGGAGGGCAAGAAGCTCTACGCCGTCGGCTGCGCCAGCTGCCACGGAACCGGCGGTCAGGGCACCACTGACGGCCCGTCCCTGGTCGGCGTGGGTTCGGCGGCCGTGGACTTCCAGGTCGGCACGGGCCGTATGCCGGCCCAGCAGCCGGGCGCCCAGGTGCCGAAGAAGAAGGTCATCTACTCGCAGGCTGAGATCGATCAGCTCGCGGCGTACATCGCCTCCCTCGGCGCCGGCCCGATCACACCGACCGAGGGCCAGTACAGCCCCGACGGCGCCGACATCGCCCGTGGTGGCGACCTGTTCCGCTCCAACTGTGCCCAGTGCCACAACTTCACCGGTGAGGGCGGCGCGCTGACACACGGCAAGTACGCCCCGAACCTCGAAGGCGTGAGCCCGAAGCACCTGTACGAGGCCATGCAGACCGGCCCGCAGAACATGCCGTCCTTCCCCGACACGACCATGCCGGAGAAGGAGAAGAAGGACATCATCGCGTACGTCCAGGCTGTCAACGGCGAGAAGGCCGACAGCCCCGGCGGGCTCAGCCTCGGCGGCCTCGGCCCCGTCAGCGAGGGTCTGTTCGCGTGGGTGTTCGGTCTGGGTGCGCTGATCGCAGTTGCCGTCTGGGTCGCGGCCCACACCGCTAAGGCCAAGAAGTCATGAGTAGCCAAGAGATTCCAGAAGAGAACCTGCCCGCAGAGCAGGACACCGCGCACGGCGCGGTGAAGGTCCTCGACGACCCGTTCGCGGACCCGGGCCTCCCGCCCCACAAGCCGCGCATCCAGGACATCGACGAGCGGGCCGCCAGGCGGTCCGAGCGTGCGGTCGCCTTCATGTTCACGCTGTCGATGCTGGCCACCGTTGGCTTCATCGCCTCGTACGTGATCTTCCCGGTCGACAAGATCGTCTACATCTGGCCGTTCGGCCGGGTGAGCGCGCTCAACTTCGCCCTGGGATGGACGCTCGGCCTGGCGCTGTTCTTCATCGGCGCGGGCGCGGTCCACTGGGCCCGCACCCTGATGTCCGACGTGGAGATCGCCGACGAGCGCCACGCGATCCAGGCGTCGCCGGAGACCAAGGCGAAGGTCATGGCGGACTTCGCGGCCGGTGCCGCCGAGTCCGGCATGGGCCGCCGCAAGCTCATCCGCAACACGATGTTCGGCGCGCTGACGCTCGTACCGCTCTCCGGCATCGTGCTGCTGCGTGACATGGGCCCGCTGCCCGAGAAGAAGCTCCGGTCCACCCTGTGGGCCGACGGCAAGCAGCTCATCAACATGAACACGCACGAGCCGCTGCGTCCCGAGGACGTCGCCGTCGGTTCGCTGACCTTCGCGATGCCCGAGGGCCTCACGGAGCACGACCACGACTTCCAGGTCCAGATCGCCAAGGCCGCCCTGATGATCGTCCGGATTCAGCCGGAGGACATCAAGGACAAGCGCGAGCTGGAGTGGTCGCACGAGGGCATCGTCGCCTTCTCGAAGATCTGCACCCACGTCGGCTGCCCGATCTCGCTGTACGAGCAGCAGACCCACCACGTGCTCTGCCCGTGCCACCAGTCCACCTTCGACCTCTCCGACGGCGCCCGCGTCATCTTCGGCCCGGCCGGTCACGCCCTTCCGCAGCTGCGGATCGGTGTGAACGACAAGGGCAACCTGGAGGCGCTCGGCGACTTCGACGAGCCCGTCGGCCCGTCCTTCTGGGAGCGCGGATGAGCACTGTGACCGATTCGAAGAAGAAGGCACCCGCCGGTGAGCGGGTCGCCGACTGGGCCGACGGCCGCCTGGGGATCTACTCCCTGGCCAAGGCCAACATGCGGAAGATCTTCCCGGACCACTGGTCCTTCATGCTGGGTGAGATCTGCCTCTACAGCTTCCTCATCATCATCCTCACGGGTGTGTACCTGACGCTGTTCTTCCACCCGTCGATGAACGAGGTGGAGTACCACGGCAGCTACATCCCGCTGCAGGGTCAGCTGATGTCCGAGGCGTTCAACTCGACCATGCACATCTCCTTCGATGTGCGCGGTGGCCTGCTCATCCGGCAGATCCACCACTGGGCGGCGCTGATCTTCCTCGCCGGCATGTTCGTGCACATGATGCGCGTGTTCTTCACGGGCGCGTTCCGCAAGCCGCGTGAGATCAACTGGCTGTTCGGCTTCCTGCTGTTCTTCCTGGGCATGTTCACCGGCTTCACCGGTTACTCGCTCCCGGACGACCTGCTCTCCGGCACCGGTGTCCGCTTCATGCAGGGCGCGATCCTGTCCGTGCCGGTCATCGGCACGTACCTGTCGATGTTCCTGTTCGGCGGGGAGTTCCCCGGCGGCGACTTCGTCGCCCGGTTCTACTCGGCGCACGTCCTGCTGCTGCCCGGCATCATGCTGGGTCTGGTGGTCGCCCACCTGATCCTGGTCTTCTACCACAAGCACACGCAGTTCGAGGGCCCCGGCCGTACGAACAAGAACGTCGTGGGCATGCCGCTGCTGCCGGTCTACATGGCCAAGGCCGGAGGCTTCTTCTTCCTGGTCTTCGGTGTCATCGCGATCATCGCGGCGATCGCCTCGATCAACCCGATCTGGGCGCTCGGCCCGTACCGCCCGGACCAGGTGTCCACCGGCGCCCAGCCCGACTGGTACATGGGCTTCGCCGAGGGTCTGATCCGTGTGATGCCGGGCTGGGAGATCAACCTCTGGGGCCACACGCTCGTCCTGGGCGTGATGATCCCGCTGGCGATCTTCCCGGCGGTCCTCGCGGCCATCGCGGTCTACCCGTTCATCGAGTCCTGGATCACCGGCGACAAGCGCGAGCACCACATCGCGCAGCGCCCGCGCAACGCTCCGACGCGCACCGGCTTCGGTGTCGCCTGGATCACCGCGTACATGATCATGCTCGTCGGTGGTGGAAACGACCTCTGGGCCACCCACTTCCACCTGTCGCTGAACTCGATCACCTGGTTCGTCCGGATCTTCTTCTTCGTCGGACCGGTCATCGCGTTCATCGTGACCAAGCGGATCTGCCTCGGCCTCCAGCGCCGGGACAAGGACAAGGTGCTGCACGGACGCGAGTCCGGCATCATCAAGCGCCTGCCGCACGGTGAGTTCGTCGAGGTCCACCAGCCGCTCAGCCAGGGCGAGCTGTACAGGCTCACGGCGCACGAGCAGAACCAGCCGGCCGAGCTCGGCCCGCTGGTCGACGAGAACGGCGTCGAGCGCAAGGTCGGCCGCATGGAGAAGCTCCGCGTCAAGCTCAGCAAGGGCTACTACGGCGAGGACCACCAGATCGCCAAGCCGACCGCCGAGGAGTACAAGGAGATCACGAGCGGCCACGGCCACCACTGATCACCTGATCGCCTGACCACAAGGTCGCCACAGCGAGAGCCCCGTCCATTCGATGGACGGGGCTCTTTGCCGTGCTGCCGGATCGATAGGGTGGGAGCGTATTTCCGTTACGTGATGACCAGGAGCTGCCATGAGCGCTGCGACCCCCGCTGGAGGACCTACGTCGGCGGGCCGCTCCTGGCCCGGTGTCCTCGACGGACTCCTGACCGGCCGCGACCAGAGTGCTGAGGACACGGCCTGGGCGATGGACCGCATCCTGCGCGGTGAGGCCACCGACGCGCAGATCGCCGGCTTCGCCGTCGCGCTGCGCGCCAAGGGCGAGACCGTCGAGGAGATCACCGGGCTCGTCCGGACGATGTACGAGCACGCCAATCTGATCGAGGTCCCCGGCCCGTCCGTCGACATCGTCGGCACCGGCGGTGACGGCGCCAAGACCGTCAACATCTCCACCATGTCCGCGATCGTGGTGGCCGGCACGGGCGCCAAGGTCGTCAAGCACGGCAACCGGGCCGCCTCCAGCGCGAGCGGTGCCTCCGACGTCCTGGAGAAGCTGGGCGTCAACCTCGAACTGACCCCGAAGCGGGTCGCCGAGGTCGCGGAAGAGGCCGGGATCACCTTCTGCTTCGCCGTGAAGTTCCACCCGGCCCTGCGCCACGTGGCGGCGGCCCGCAAGGAGCTCGGCATCCGGACCACCTTCAACTTCCTCGGTCCGCTCACCAACCCGGCCCGCGTCAAGGCCCAGGCGACCGGTGTCGCCGACGCCCGGATGGCCCCGATCATGGCCGGCGTGCTCGCCGAGCGCGGCTCCTCCGCGCTGGTCTTCCGCGGGGACGACGGCCTGGACGAGCTGACGACCACGGCCACCTCGCGGGTCTGGGTGGTACGGGACGGCCAGGTGCGCGAGGAGGCCTTCGACCCGAGGGACGTCGGCATCGAGGTCGTCCCGGTGGAGGCGCTGCGCGGCGCCGACGCCTCGTACAACGCGGACGTGGCGCGCCGGCTGCTCGCGGGCGAGACCGGTCCCGTACGGGACGCGGTCCTGCTGAACTCGGCGGCGGCGCTCGTGGCGCTGCGCCCGGGGTCGGGCACCCTGGCGGAGCAGTTGCGCGAGGGGATCGCGCGGGCGGCGGAGTCGATCGACTCGGGGGCCGCGCGGAAGGCGCTGGAGCGCTGGGTGGCGGTGAGCAACGCGTAGCGGTCGGGCGCGCGGCAGAGGGGTTCGGGGTTGTCCGGGCCCCTTTTTCGCGCCCTTCGTGTCCCGGATCCCGGACACGGGTTGCGCCGGGGTGATCACGTGACATAACTTCTTGGCCAGGTCATGAGTGACAGCTACGAAGCCCCGGCTTGCTGTCCGGCAACCCTCCGTCCGTGGCGGGGTGCCCCGGGTGAAGACCAGGCCGTGGACAGCAAGGTCCGCGGCAAGCGCGGACCCCTGCGACACCCTGGGGTCCTGGTCCTCAAGGGAGCAGTCTCGTGAGCAAGCGAATGCGATAGGGCCTTCGGCCCCGTTTCTCCACCCTCCACACGCCATGCCGTGTGTCGAGGCAACACCCGTATGAGGCACCCCACTTCGCGCTGCCCTGCGGGCCCTTCGCTGCCCCAGTCCTGCCAGGGAGATACCGCCATGTCCGCGTACCCGAACGCCACCGCCACTGCCGCCACCGCCACGGACGCCGAATCCGCCGATCCCTGCTGTGCCGCTCCGCTCCCGGTGCTCGGGCGGGACGTCACCGTGCCGCTCGTGACCGGCGGTGAGGTCACGTACGCCGCGCTCGACTACGCCGCCAGCGCGCCGGCCCTGCAGCGGGTGTGGGACGACGTCTCCGCGTACGCCCCGTACTACGGCAGCGTCCACCGGGGCGCCGGGTACCTCTCGCAGCTCTCCACCGACCTGTTCGAGAACAGCCGCGTCACCGTCGCCGAGTTCCTCGACTGCCGCGCCGACGACCAGGTCGTCTTCACCCGCTCCACCACCGACTCGCTCAACCTGCTCGCTGCCGTGCTCCCCGCCGACTGCGAGGTCTTCGTCTTCGAGACCGAGCACCACGCCTCGCTCCTGCCGTGGCAGGACGCCCGGGTCACCTACCTCAACGCCCCCCGCACGCCCGCCCAGGCCGTCGAGACCCTGGAGCGCGCCCTCGCCGACCGCGACCCCTACGGCCCGGCCCTCGTCTGCGTGACCGGCGCGTCGAACGTCACCGGTGAGCTGTGGCCGGTCAAGGAGCTGGCCGCCGCCGCGCACGCGCACGGCGCCCGGATCGTCCTCGACGCCGCCCAGCTCGCGCCCCACCACCCCGTCTCCGTACGGGAGTTGGACGTGGACTGGGTCGCGTTCTCCGGGCACAAGCTGTACGCCCCGTTCGGTTCGGGCGTCCTCGCGGGCCGCTCCGACTGGCTCCAGGACGCCGAGCCGTACCTCGCCGGTGGCGGCGCCTCCAAGAAGGTCGCCCGCCGCGCCGACGGCGGGGTGGACGTCGAGTGGCACACCACGGCCGCCCGCCACGAGGCCGGTTCGCCGAACGTCATCGGCGTCTACTCCATCGCCTCCGCCTGCAAGGCGCTCACCGAGGCCGGTTTCGACCAGCTCGTCGCCCGCGAGCAGCACCTCGTCGACACCGTCCGCGCGGGCCTCGCCGAGGTGCCCGAGGTGAAGGTGCTCTCGCTCTTCGGCGACGACGCGCCGCGCGTCGGCGTCATCTCCTTCGTCGTCGAGGGGTGGAACAGCTCGCACTTCGCCGCCGCGCTCTCCGCCGAGTACGGCATCGGCGTCCGCGACGGCCTCTTCTGCGCCCACCCGCTCGTCCGCACCCTGCTCGGCAGCGACCCGCAGACCCAGGGCGAGTGCGGCGCGCCCGAGGCCGCGCCCGGCGAGAAGTCGCTCAACGCCATCCGGGTCAGCTTCGGCGCCGGTACGCCCGACGAGCACGTGGAGCGTTTCGTACGGGCCGTGAAGGAGCTGGTCCGGGACGGTGCGCAGTGGAAGTACCGCACCGAGGACGGCCGCTGCGTCCCGGACCGCGGCTGACACCTGGCCCTCAGGCCGCCAGGCGGGTGCCCACCAGGACCATCCGCAGGGTGCGCTCGGCCGCGTCGGCGAGGAACTCCGCGCCCCGGTCGAGCGCCTCGGGCAGCGCCATCGGGGCGGGCAGGATCGAGCCGTAGGCGTCCACCCCCACCGCCCGTACGTGGTGGGCGCCCTGGCCGAGGGTGCCCGCGAGGGCGAGGACGGGGACACCGTGGGCCTTGGCCCGGCGGGCCACCTCGGCGGGGATCTTGCCCCGCACGGTCTGTCCGTCCAGGGCGCCCTCGGCCGTGATGACCAGGTCGGCGCGGGCGAGCCGGGCGTCCAGGTCGATCCGGTCGAGCAGCACCTCGAACCGGGGCAGCAGCCGGGCCCCGAGCGCGGCGAGCCCGGCGCCGAGGCCGCCCGAGGCGCCCGTGCCCGGGGCGGTCCGCAGCTCGACCGGGCCCGGCAGGTCGCGGCCGAGGACGGCGGCCCACCGCTCCAGGGCCGCCGACAACTCCTCGACCTGCTCCGGGCTCGCGCCCTTCTGCGGGCCGAAGACCCGTGCCACGCCCCGCTCGCCGCACAGCACGTTGTACGGATTGCAGGCGACGAGGAGCTCCGTGGTGGCCAGCCGGGGGTCCAGGTCCGTTCCGTCGATCCGGTCGAGACGGGTCAACGCGCGTCCGCCTAGGG
This sequence comes from Streptomyces sp. NPDC058579, assembly GCF_042718575.1. Lineage (NCBI taxonomy): Bacteria > Bacillati > Actinomycetota > Actinomycetes > Kitasatosporales > Streptomycetaceae > Streptomyces > Streptomyces sp. NPDC058579. Next base: position 62,091 of record NZ_JBHXPI010000032.1, on the reverse strand, counting down.
GGAGTTCGGCTCCCTCGGCGTCCAGGAGTCGGGCGCCGAGGGCCTGGAGCGCGCCCGCCCCGCCGTCCGAGGTGCCCGAGTCGCCGCAGCCGACCAGGACGCGGCGCGCCCCGGAGTCCAGCGCGGCCCGGATCAGCTCGCCGACCCCGAGGGTCGTCGTGGCGCCCGGGTCGCGCCGCCCGGGCGGCACCAGCGAGAGGCCCGCGACGGCCGCCATCTCGACCACCGCGGAGGAGCGGTCGAGGAGCGCGAAGTGGGTCCGGACGGGTGCGCCCAGCGGGCCGGTCGCGACCCGGGGCACGAGCCTTCCTCCGGTCGCGGCCGCCAGGGCCCGGGCCGTACCCTCACCGCCGTCGACCAGCGGGATCAGGTCGAGTACGGCATCAGGGCAGGCCCTGCGCACCCCCTCGGCGATGGCCTCGGCGGCCTCGGGCGCGGAGAGGGACTCCTTGAAACCGCTGGGGGCGACGGCGATACGGAAGGTCATGGCTGGGACTCCAGACTGACGGGCACGCCGAGCAGCGGCCAGACGAAGAGGGCGAAGCACAGCACCAGCGCGGCGCTGAGCGGGGCGAGCACGGCGGAGAGCCGCAGCAGATGGCCCGGGGTGAAGGTGGGGACGCCGTCCGGTGGTTCGGCGAAGAGCGCGACCGGTTTCGCGGAGGCGGGCAGGGTCTGGCAGAAGCCGGCCGCCGCCGTCGAGGCGAGCGCGGCGGCCACGGGGTTGACCCCGGCGGCGACCGCCGCCGCGATCACGAGCGGTACGAGGACGGAGGAGCGGGCGGAGCGTGACTGGAGCACCAGGTGCGCGGCCGTGCCGATCACCACGACCGCCGCGAGGAACACCCAGGCGGGTATCCCGTCCACGGGAAGACCGCCGACCAGCCAGCCCGCCGCGCCCGAGTCGACGAGCGCCACGCCCATCGCGGTGGTCGCCGCCATGAACAGGAGCATCGGCCAGGGCACGGACCCGAGCCCCTCCTTGAGCCGTACCGTCCCCAGCGCCGGCGAGGAGGCCACCACCGCGCCGATCAGCGCCACCACCGCGGGCGACACCCCGTGCAGCGGCTCCGAGCACCAGAGCGCGACCACCGTGCCGAGCAGCAGGAGGCAGCGGGTCTCCGCCGTGGTGAGCGGACCCGAGACGGCGGTGGGGGAGTGCTCCTGGAGCTGGGCGACCGTGATCCGCACCGGCTCGCGCCGGTCCGCGCGGCGGGTGGTCGTCCACAGCACGGTCTCCGCCGCCAGATGGGAGGAGACCACCGCGAGCGGCAGCCCGAGCACCAGCCACTCCACGAAACCGATCCGCTCGCCCGTCCGCTCCAGGAGGAGGCTCGCCGTGATGAGGTGCGCGCCCGCGCCGATCAGCGTGGCCACCGCCGAAAGCAGCACGACCGTCGGGAAGAGGAGCGCCAGCATCACCACGAGGCGGCGCCGCTCGGCGAGGACCTGGGCGAGCGCGAGGAAGACGGGCAGCGCGAGCGCCGCGCGGCCCGAGGTGGCGGGGACGGCGAAGGCGGTCACCACCAGGGCGGCGGTGGTCAGATGGACCAACTGCCGTACGGTACGGGCCCCGCTGACCAGGAAGGCGGCCGCCCGCCCGGCGAGCCCGGTCCGGGTCACGGCGGCGGCGAGGACGAACGCGCAGATCAGCAGCCAGATCGTCTCGTCGCCGAGGGTGCCGAACAGGGTGTCGGCGCTGATCACCCCGGTCGCGGTCAGTGCGAGCCCCGCGCCGAGGGCGACATAGGTGTCGTCGACGGGGGCGGCGATCCAGGCGCAGGTCGCGAGGGCGAAGACGGCCAGGGTGAGCCGGGCCTCGCCGCCGAGCCCCGGGGCGGTGCCGGGGACGGCGAGCAGGGCGCAGAGGCTCAGGGCCAGGCAGAGCCACACCGTCCGGCGGAGGGAGAGGTTCACGAGAACCACTCTCCGAGCGGGGGGTGAGCCGCCCATGAGCCCGCCATGAAGGAAGGTTCATGCACACCCTTCATGCGCACCCCATGCGCGCGCCACAGGCGCCCCGCCCGCTACGGCATGCGGTACCCCATGCCCCGTACCGTCTCCAGGCGTTCCGCCCCGAGCTTCTTGCGCAGCGCCCGGACGTACACATCCACGATGTTCGAGCCGGGGTCGAAGTCGTAACCCCAGACGTGGGAGAGGATCTGCTCCCGCGAGAGCACCTGGCCGGGATGGCGCAGGAAGAGTTCGAGCAGGACGAACTCGCGGGCCGTCAGATCCACCGTCCGCTCCCCGGACCGCGCCCGCCGGGTCCGCAGGTCCAGGCTCAGGTCCTCGCCGCCCCGCAGCACCGTCACCTCGGGGGTGCGGGCGGCGGTGCGCAGCCGCAGCCGGATCCGGGCCAGCAACTCCTCGAAGCGGAACGGCTTGGTCATCCAGTCGTCCGCGCCGCCCTCCAGGCCGGCCACCGTGTCCCGTACCGAATCACGGGCCGTCAACACGATGACGGGCAGCGTCACCCGGGCCTCGCGCAGCTCCCGCAGCACGGTGAAGCCGTCCCGGCCGGGCAGCCCGATGTCCAGGAGCATCAGGTCGAAACCGCCGGAGACCGCCCGCGCGAGGGCGGTGTCGCCGTCGGCGGCGACCGTGGTGGTGAAGCCGTTGGCGCGCAGCCCCTTCTCCACGAAGGACGCGATCCGGTCCTCGTCCTCGGCGATCAGAATGCGGTTCACGGCGACTCCTGGAGGACGAGGACGAAGGTGGCGCCGCCGCCCTCGGTCGGGCGCAGCTCGACGCGCCCGCCCCGATGGCCTTCGGCGATGGCCCGGACGATGGAGAGCCCGAGCCCGGCGCCGCCGGTCCGGGCGCCGCGGCGGGCGGTGCCGCGCCGGAACCGTTCGAAGATGATGTCGGCGTCCTGCTCCTGGACGCCCGGGCCGGCGTCGGCGACGTACAGCTCGATCCGGTCCTCGACCGCCCGCGAGCCGATCGCTATCCGCTGCCCGGCGACGGTGTGCTGGACCGCGTTCTGCGCGAGCTGCACCATGGCCTGGGTGATCCGCTGCGGGTCGAGGACGGCCGCCCGGTCGGCGACCCCGTCCAGGACCCAGTCCCGTTCGCCGAGGGCGCGCGCCTTCACGAAGACGTCGGCGGTCAGTTCGGCGAGCTGGACGGGTTCGGTGCGGACGAAGTCCGGCCGTTCGGCCTTGGCGAGGAGGAGCAGGTCCTCCACGATCCGGCTCATCCGGTCGAGCTCGTCGGTCACGAGCCGTACGGTCTCGCGCTGTTCGGCCGGGTCCTCGCCCATCAGCTCCAGATGGCCGCGCACGATGGTGATGGGCGTGCGCAGTTCGTGCCCTGCGTCGTCGACGAACTGGCGCTGCCCGGCGAACGCCTGTTCAAGCCGGTCCAGCATCGCGTTGAAGGTCTCGGCGAGCGAAGCGATGTCGTCCCGGCCCTGCACGGGGATCCGCTGGGTCAGATCGCGCTCGGTCAGCTCGGCGGCGGTCGCGCGTACCACTCGTACGGGTGCAAGGATGCGCCCCGCGACGGCCCAGCCGATCCCGGTCGTCATCAGCAGCGCCAGGCCCGATATCGCGAGCAGCGCGCGGAACGCCTCGTCGGCGACGGCCCGCTCGCGGTCCGCGTGGAAGGCGACCACGAAGGCCGCCCCGCGCGCGGCGTCGCTCCTGATCGGCACCTTCGCCCAGCGGACCTCGCCGCGAGCGCGGTCGAGCCGCCCCGAGGAGGCCCCGGAGGCGGCGATGGCGTCGAGCGAGGGGCGGTCGCGGTGCAGGGCGACGGAGGCGGGCAGCTCACGGGACTGCCGGATGACCCGGAGCCCCTGGCCCGGAGGGCCGACCAGGCCGAGGAGTTCCTCGTCCGGGTCGGAGTACTGGCGCTGCAGGAAGACCCGGAGCAGCGCGTCCGGGTCGGTGAACGGGCCGCCCGTCGCGGGGTCGACGCCCTGCGCCACGAAGTTGGCGAACTCGCCGGTCTCCTGGGTCAGGAGCTGGTTGATCCGGTGGTCCACGTCCCGCAGCAGGATCGAGCGGGTGGCCACGGCGACGGCGGCCAGGGCCGCGGCCATCACGAGCAGCAGCCAGAGCAGGATGCGGACACGGGCGGACACCCGGTGGTCAGCCCTCGTCACGGAGGTCGTCATCGTCGTCGCCGGTGGCCGAGGGCCCGGGAACCACGGCGTCGGACGGCGGCGAGGTCGAGGGCGTCCCGCCGGCAGTCGGTGTGGACGCACCGCTCGGCGTGGACGAACCGCTCGGTGTGGAGCTCAGTTCCACGGCCGGCGGCACCCGGGGAGCCTCCGGCTCGTCGGTCAGGGCGTAGCTCGTCGCCGCTATCCCGAGCGGGATGGCGACGACGGCCGCGAGCGTGGCCATGCGATGGGTGAAGGACATGCGATCAGGCTCGCGCGCGCGGGCGCGGATGAGGCCCCGATGAGGATTCCTTCATCTTCGAGGGCGCCTTCGCCGGGAGGGTCAGGACTCCAGGCCGATGGCGAAGGCCGCTTCCAGGTCGTGCTGCGAGTACGTACGGAACGCCACGTGCGTGTCCGTCGCCTCGACGCCCGGGATCTTGCTGATCCGGCCGGGGATGACGTCCGCCAGGTCGTCGTGCCGGGGCACGCGGACCATGGCGATCAGGTCGTACGTACCGGTCACCGAGAAGACCTCGCTGACGCTGTCGAGCGAGGCGATCGACTCCGCGATCTCGGGGATGCGGTCCACGCTGGTCTTGATGAGCACGATCGCGGTGATCACGGCTGGCTTTCTCCCTCGGTCGCCGCGGCTGGGGGTTTCACTGTATCCCCACCCCGGTAGCGGCCCCAGGCGTAGAGGAAGCCGACGGCGAAGCCCACCACATGGGCCAGATACGCCACGCCCGGGCCCGCGCCCGCCGCGCGGGCCGCGAGCCACTGCAGCACGAACCAGAAGACCAGCACGATCCAGGCGGGGAAGCGCAGCGGAAGGAAGAGCAGGAAGGGGAAGAGGCTGGTCACCCGGGCGCGGGGGAAGAGGAACAGGAACGCGCCGAGCACCCCCGAGATCGCCCCCGAGGCCCCCACAAGGGTCTGCTCGCTGCTCGCGTGCGCCGCCGCGTAGCCGAGCAGCGCCAGATAGCCGCAGCTCAGGTAGAAGAGGCCGAACGCGAGCGGGCCCATCCGGTCCTCGGTCATCGCGCCGAAGACGTAGAGGAAGAGCATGTTCCCCAGCAGGTGCAGCCAGCTGCCGTGGACGAAGAGGGCGGTCAGCGGGGTGAGCAGGGTGCGCGGCGGCCCGCCGCCCATCAGCTCCGCCGGTACGACGCCCCAGTCGTGGAAGTACGCGCTCTGCGCCGCGAGGACCGCGTCCCCGGTCCCGTACACCGGATTGAGCCCCGACACCGGGCCGATCAGGAACACCACGCAGCAGGCGGCGATCAGGGCGTACGTCACCGAGGGCCCGGTCCGGGCGCCCCGCCAGGTGTCGAGGGCCGTCCGCCGCCAGTCGATCCGCCGCCAATCGATCATGGACAGATCATGGCGTAACGGTGCCGACCTGGACAGAGTGCCTCGCCGCGACACGGGGTACCCTCCCCCAAGCTCAGCTGCGCGTGAGCAGGGGGGACCCCCATGCCCGTAGGGTTAAGCGTTGTACCTCCGCAGTTCGACGGCGCACCGCGGCACCCGCACCCGCATCACGCAATGAAAGAGGACGGCACGATGACGACGGTTCCCCTGCCGACCGCCGAGACCCGCTGGCGCTGCACCCTCTGCGGCAACCTCACCCGGTTCGATGTGACCCGCTCTTCCAAGGTCGTCGAGTACGTCCATCTGGATCTCGCGGGAGAGCCGAAGGTGGAGGAGCGCGAGGTGGTCAGTGAGACCATCGAGTCGGTCCGCTGCCGCTGGTGCAACGCGGTGGACCAGATCGAACTGGTGGACAGGCCCGGCAGCGCCTCCTGACGGAGCGGTGCGAATGACAATGGGGTGACGGATCGTGGAGCAGCCCGCGCACGGTGGAGAGCCGGCCGGCGCGGCAGGTGACGCTGCCGAGGCGCTCGACCGCCCGCTGCCTGACGGCGTACGGCGCAGGGTCGTCGCGCTGGTCTCGGACGCCTTCGGCGGGCTGACCGTCGCCGAACTTCCGGCACCCCTGCGGCAGTACGCCCGCTTCACCGCGAGCCGGCGGGCCAAGTTCGCCGGCAACGCCATGGCCGCCGCCCTGGAGAGCGATCCGCTCTTCCGGCAGCGGATCGGCGAGCGCTTCAAGGAGGCGCAGCCCGAGCTGGCCGGGGCCGTCGAGACCGGCGCCCCGCCGGCCGCCGCCGACCCCGTCGACGTCGCCGCGGCCGCCTACGTGCTGCGCCCGACCGGCTGGGTCAAGCTCGTCGCCGCCGCCGGTGAGGAGGCCCAGCGGGCCGACGCCGAGCGGGCCGACGAGGCCGGCCGGCGCGAGCTGGAGCGGCTGCGCGAGGAGGTCGCCTCCGCCAAGGACCGCGGCCGCGCGGAGACCGAGCAGCTGCGCCACGATCTGGAGGCGGCCCGCAGGGAAGCCGAATCGCTTCACCGCAAGCTGCGCAGCGCCCAGAGCGATGTGAAGCGCGGCGAGGCCGCCCTGCGCAGGATCGGCGTCGAGATCGACACGGTCAGGTCGGAGGCGGCGGCGCAGGTGTCGGCCGCCGAGAGCGAGACCCGCCGGCTCAAGGCCCGGCTCGGTGAGGTCGAGGCCGCCCTGGAGGCCAGCCGCCGGGCCGCCCGCGAGGGGCGCTCGGTGGAGGACATGCGGCTGCGGCTGCTGCTCGACACGGTGCTCGACGCCGCCCAGGGGCTCCGGCGCGAACTGGCCCTGCCGCCCGTCTCCGTGCACCCCGCCGACACCGTCGACGCGGTGGAGCCCGGCCGGATGTCCCCGAAGGACATCGCGGCCCGCGCGCTCTCCGAGACCGACCCGGCGCTCCTGGACCAGCTGCTCGCGCTGCCACAGACGCATCTGGTCGTGGACGGCTACAACGTCACCAAGACCGGCTACCCGACGATGCCGCTGGAGAAGCAGCGGCTGCGGCTGCTCGGCGGGCTCTCCGCGCTCGCGGCCCGCTCGGGCGCCGAGGTCACCTGTGTCTTCGACGGGGCCGAGCTGGCCGCCCCGGTCCTCCTCGCGCCGCCGCGCGGGGTGCGGGTGCTGTTCTCCAAGCCGGGTGTCACGGCCGACGAGTTGATCCGCCAGCTGGTCCGCGCCGAGCCTCCGGGCCGCCCGGTCGTGGTCGTCTCCACCGACCGCGAGGTGGCCGACGGGGTCGCCAAGGCCGGTGCGCGGCCGGTCGCGTCCGCCTTGTTGCTGAAGCGGCTTTCGCGCATGTCGTGAAGGATCGTAAGTCCTGGGCGTAATGCCCGAATTCTGGAGGGCGCAGGGTCAAGTGCCCATTACCGCCCGTGTGGTGCGTGTAAATAATGTGCCCTGTGAGCGAGATTTTGCCCATGAGGATTTGAACTGATCACAAGATGGTCACTAGGGTCGGGCCTCGAACCTTCGCGCGGTTGATCATCCATCCGGGATGTCAGCGGAGGAACCGCCTGACGCAGTTCGGTTGGGCGGCTCGAGGAAGAGGAGCTCGCCTTCGTGGCGTCCCACCGTCGACCCAAGCAGCCGAGCCGCACCCGTGTGACCGTGCTCGGCGTCACCGCCGCCGCTGCCGTTGCGCTCACCGCCCAGACCGGCGCCCAGGCGGCTCCCAAGCCGAAGATCGACGATGTGAAGTCGAAGGTCGACAAGCTCAACCACGAGGCCGAAGAGGCCACGGAGCAGTACAACCTGGCCGACGAGCGGCGCGGCAAGCTCCAGGGCGAGATCAGCACCCTCCAGGACAAGGTGGCCCGCGGCCAGCAGGAGCTCAACACCCTGCGCAACAGCATCGGTTCGGTCGCCTCCGCGCAGTACCGCTCCGGTGGCATCGACCCGGCGCTCCAGCTCTTCCTCTCCGCCGACCCGGACACCTACCTCGACAAGGCGTCCGCGATCGACCAGCTCGGCGCCAAGCAGGCCGACGTGCTCCAGTCGATCCAGTCCAAGCAGCGCACGCTCGCCCAGCAGCGCGCCGAGGCGACGACGAAGCTCGCCGACCTCGAGGACGTCCGCAAGACCCTCGGTGACAAGAAGAAGAGCTACCAGGGCAAGCTGGCCGAGGCCCGCAAGCTGCTCAACACCCTCACCGCCGCCGAGCGCGCCAAGATGCAGCAGGACGAGCAGCGCGCCAGCCGCGCCGCCGGCGAGCGCGTCGACCTCGGCAACGAGGCCCCGGCCTCCCGGCTCGGCGCGGCCGCGCTCTCCGCCGCCGCCACGCAGCTCGGCAAGCCGTACGTCTCCGGCGCCGAGGGCCCCAACGCGTACGACTGCTCCGGTCTGACGCAGTGGGCCTACCGCCAGGCCGGCGCCACGCTCACCCGCACCACCTACACCCAGCAGAACGACGGCGTGAAGATCGGCCGCAGCGCGCTCAAGCCGGGCGACCTGGTCTTCTTCAACGGCCTTTCGCACGTGGGCCTGTACGCGGGCAACGGGCAGATCCTGCACGCCCCGAAGCCGGGCGCCGTGGTCCGCTACGAGTCCATGAGCTACATGGGCACCTTCCAGTTCGGCGTGCGCATCTGACGCGCCCGACTCCCGCGACCTGACGCCCAATCGGGTGGATTGTCGCCTCCCTCGCTGACGTGACGCCCCGCCGGTGACCTTGTGGTCTCCGGTGGGGCGTCACTTTGCGTGCCCGAGAGCTTCGTTGGACGGAGAGTGATCACCGGCTACTGTCTGCCGCGCCAGCCCGGGCAACACCGAACGGAGCGCGATACGTGGCGTCCCACCGACGACCCGCCAGGGTCACCGTCCTGACCGCCGCCGCGGCCACCGCCGCCACGGCCTTCGGCGCCGTCCCCGCGAGCGCCGACCCGGTCGGCACCCCGGCGTCGACGCGCGCCACGGTCGACCGGCTCTTCGAGGAGGCCGAACAGGCCACCGAGGGCTACAACAAGGCCGACGAGCGGGCGGACGGGCTGCGCAGGACGGTCGCCCAGGCGCGGGACAGCGTGGCGCGCGGCCAGGAGCGCGTCAACCGCATGCGGGACGCGCTCGGTTCGGTCGCCGGCGCCCAGTACCGCTCCGGCGGCATCGACCCGGCCATCGCCCTGCTGCTCTCCGCCGACCCCGACTCGTACCTCGAACGGGCCTCCGTCCTCGACCGGGTGGCCGTGCGGCAGGGCCTGGAGCTCGGCCGGCTCAAGGACGAGCAGCGCCGGCTGAACCAGGAACGGACCGAGGCGACCCGGCTCCTCGCCGAACTGGAGCTCAGCCGCACCCAGGTCGCCCAGCACAAGCGCACCGTCGAGCGGAAGCTCGCCGAGGCCCGCAGGCTGCTGCAGTCGCTGACCGCCGAGGAACGCGAGGACTTCGAGGGCCGGGCCTCCCGCTCGGGCCGCGACGGACTCGGGGAGCTGCCGCCGCTCGCCGACCTCGGCCCGGCCTCCTCGCGGGCCGCCGCCGCGGTGATCGCCGCCCGCAGCGCCATCGGCAAGCCGTACGTGTGGGGCGCGACCGGTCCCTCCGGCTTCGACTGCTCGGGCCTGATGGTCTGGTCGTACCGGCAGGCCGGGATCAGCCTGCCCCGGACCTCGCAGGCGCAGCGGCACGCCGGCCGGCAGGTCCCGCTCTCCCAGGCGCAGCCGGGCGACCTCGTGACGTACCGCGGCGACGCCAGCCACGTCGGGATCTACGCGGGCAACGGCCAGGTGATCCACGCCCCCTATCCCGGGGCCCGGGTGCGCTACGACCCCGTGGTGATGATGTCCCACGTGACGGTGACGCGGGTCTGACCGGACACCTGTCCGCCCGCCTGCCCGTACGATCGGGAGCGTGGCAGGTCAGGGGCGTGGTGCGAGGCGGAGGGCGGCGGCCTGTCTGCTGACCGCGCTGCTCGTCCTCGCCGGCTGCGCGGCCCCCGAGCCGGCCGACCCCGCGCCCCAGGAGATCGGCGCGCTCCTCGACCGGCACGCGCGGGCGCTGCTCGCCCGCGACGAGGCGGCCTACGCCGTGGCGCTCGACCCCGCGTACGCGCCCGCCGCGATCGCGGAGTTCGACCGGCTCGCCGAGGTGCCGCTCGCCTCCTGGGACTACCGGCTCAAGGCCGTCGAGCGGCAGGGTGGGGACCGGGAGGGCGGCGGCCGGGCCACGGCCCGCGCCGAGCTGAGCTACCGGATCGACGGCTACGACTCCGGGCCCGTCACCACCGAACGCGTCCTGGACCTGACCGAGCGGGACGGCCGCTGGTACGTGACCGGCGACCGCCCCGCCGAGGGCGCCACCCAGCAGCTCTGGCAGCAGGGCGACGTGGAGACGGTACGAGGCAGGCGCAGCCTCGTCCTCGGCGTCGGGCAGTCGGAGGAGCGCCTGAAGACGATCGCGGCGTACGCGGACCGGGCGGTGCCCGCGGTCTCGGCGGCCTGGCCCGAGGACTGGGCCCGCCGCGTGGTGGTCATCGTCCCGGCCACCCTGGACGGCATGGGCGGGCTCCTGGGGGCCCCGGCGGCCTCGTACCGGGGGATAGCGGCGGTCACGACCGGGGAGGTCGGCGGCGGCCCGGACGCGCCCGCGGACCGGGTGATCGTCAACCCCGAGGCGTACGGCGTGCTCGGGGAGTTCGGGCAGCAGGTGGTCCTCACCCACGAGACCACCCACGTGGCCACCCGCGCCGCGACCTCCGCCGCCACCCCGGTCTGGCTCTCCGAGGGCTTCGCCGACTGGGTGGCGTACCGCGAGACGGGCCGCACGGCCGCGCAGGCGGCCCCGGAGCTGCGCCGCGCGGTCCGGGCGGGCGACCTGCCGGCGGCCCTCCCGGACGACAAGGCGTTCTCCTTCGGGGGCGACGCGGACGCCCTGGCCCGCGCCTACGAAGGCGGCTGGCTGGCGTGCGCGATGATCGCGGAGCGCTGGGGCGAGCCGGAACTCCGGGCCTTCTACCGCGCGGTGGGCACCCACCCGCAGCGCGATGGCGCGGTGGAGAAGGCGCTCGCCGAGGTCCTCGGCACCACCCCGGTGGAGTTCACCGACGACTGGCGGCAGTATCTGCGGCAGCGGCTGGCGTAGTCGTCCGCCGAGGCTCCCGCTGCGCGGGGATCGACGGGCGGGCGAGGCCCGGCTCGGTCACCGTCTGCCGCCACAGGACGCGGCAGGCCGCGACCGACGCGACGACCAGCAGCCCGTTCCGTACGAGCAGCAGCGCGACGCCCAGCGGATCGCTGTCGGTGACGTGCGAGAACCAGATCGGGAACTCCAGCTGCGTCACCGCCGTCGCCCACAGCACCAGGTGCGCGGGCCGGCGCATCCGGCTCGCCCGGTGGACCATGCACACGGCGGCCAGGCCCACCAGCCAGATCATGTACTGGGGGCTTATCACCCGGCTCGTCGTGGTGAAGAGCAGTACCGCCACGAACGCCGCGTCCGCCGTCGTCGACGTCGCGAACGCCCGGGCCCGGATCCGCCACAGCAGGAGCCAGCCGAACGCGGCGAAGGTCAGGGCCATGGCCGCGGTGGAGACCGAGGAGACGTACGGGCCGAGGAACTCGATCGAGCCGAAGTTCATCCGCACCTCGCCCTCCCAGCCGAAGTGCCGGGCCACGTGGAAGACGAGCGCGCCGAGCGACTCGACCTCCGTGCCCCGGTCCCGCTGGAAGTTCAGGAACGCCAGAGCCCCGGGCGCCGCCAGCACGCACAGCAGGAGCAGCCCCGCCGCGGCGCCCGCCGCCGCGGGCCACGAGCGGAACGTGGCGCGGCCGCGCGGGGTGCCCGCGAGCAGCAGCGCCGGCCAGACCTTCAGCATCGCCCCGAAGCCCGCGAGAGCCCCGAGCGCGCCCGGCCGCCGAGCCCCGGCGAGCAGCGCGGCCACCGCGACGGCGGTGACCATCAGGTCGTACCGGGCGTACGCGGTCGGGCCGAGCAGCGGCACGCCCGCGATCCAGATCCACGCCCCGCGCGGGCTGCGGCCCTGCCGCCGACCCGTGTACCGCAGCAGCCCGTAGACGAGCGCGTCGCAGAGGAAGGCGAGGACGAAGAAGGCGGCGGCGTAGTCCAGGAACGGCAGCAGCGCGGGGGAGAGGATCGCCACGGCGGCGAGCGGCGGGTACTGCCAGGTCACGTCGTCCAGCGGGTACGTGCCCGTCCTCAGGACCTCGAACCAGCCCCGGTAGATCTGGTCGATGTCGCTGGTGACGTCCGGCCCGGGGACCCTGAGGACCTTGAAGACGCACAGGAGCAGGACGATCCGGGTGACCGCCCAGACCAGATCGGGGTTCCTTTTCGCGCGCTCGGCAGCCGTACCCAGTACGCCCGTCATTCCTGACTCGTCCAATCCGTCGGTCGGTCTGTTCGGTCCGCGCGGGCGGAGGGGTGGTGTTGCCGGGCGGGGGGTGCCGTCACGTACATTCGGCGACGATGCACAAGACCCTGATCGTAACCAACGACTTCCCGCCCCGACCCGGTGGAATCCAGGCCTTCCTGCACAACATGGCGCTGCGCCTGGATCCCGAGCGGGTCGTGGTCTACGCCTCCACCTGGAAGCGAAGCCGCGAGGGGATCGAGGCGACCGCCGCGTTCGACGTCGAACAGCCTTTCACGGTCGTGCGGGACCGCACCACCATGCTGCTGCCCACGCCCCGGGTCACCGCCCGGGCCACCGCGCTGCTGCGCGAGCACGGCTGCGAGTCGGTCTGGTTCGGGGCGGCCGCGCCCCTCGGCCTGATGGGCCCCGCGCTGCGCAGGGCGGGCGCGCGACGGCTCGTCGCGACGACGCACGGCCACGAGGCGGGCTGGGCGCAGCTGCCAGGCGCGCGGCAGCTGCTGCGCCGGATCGGCGAGGGCACGGACACGCTCACGTACCTCGGCGAGTACACGCGCTCGCGGATCGCCGGCGCGCTGACCCCGGCCGCCGCGGGGCGGATGGTCCAGCTGCCGCCGGGCGTCGACGAGAAGACCTTCCACCCGGGCTCGGGCGGCGACGCGGTACGGGAACGGCTCGGGCTCAGCGACCGCCCCGTGGTCGTGTGCGTCTCCCGGCTCGTCCCGCGCAAGGGCCAGGACACGCTGATCAGGGCCCTGCCGGAGATCCTGCGCCGGGTGCCGGACACGGTGCTCCTGATCGTCGGGGGCGGCCCGTACGAGAACGACCTGCGGCGGCTCGCCGCGGAGACCGGCGTGGCCGATTCCGTACGGTTCACGGGGGCCGTGCCGTGGGCGGAGCTCCCGGCCCACTACGGCGCCGGTGACGTCTTCGCGATGCCCTGCCGCACCCGCAGGGGCGGCCTGGACGTCGAGGGCCTCGGCATCGTCTACCTGGAGGCCTCGGCCACCGGGCTCCCGGTCGTCGCGGGCGACTCGGGCGGCGCGCCCGACGCGGTCCTGGACGGCGAGACGGGGTGGGTGGTGCGCGGCGACGCCCCCGAGGAGTCGGCCGACCGCATCGCGACCCTCCTCCTCGACCCGGAGCTGCGCCGGCGCATGGGCGCCCGGGGCCGCGAGTGGGTCGAGGACCGCTGGCGCTGGGACCTCCTGGCGGAGAGGTTGAAGGAACTGCTGTAGACGACGAGACGAGTCGGGGGCCCCCACCCCACACACGCGGGGGGGCCCCCACCCCGCCGGGGGGGGGGGGCACGGCCGGTAGAAAGGCAACAAAAAGAGACCCCAATACGGAGCCCCCCCCAGACGCGAA
>NZ_JBHXPI010000032.1:0-48380 GCF_042718575.1 Streptomyces sp. NPDC058579 | reverse complement strand
GGCGGCCCCCCCGGGGGGTTTGTTTTTTCCCACTCCCTTACCCCCCCCCCCCCCCCCGCGCCCCCCCCCCCCCCCCGCGCGCGGCCCCCGACTCGCGTCGTGGGGTCGGCGTCAGGCGCGGTAGATCGACTCGATCTCGTCCGCGAAGTCCTTCGCCACCACGTTCCGCTTCAGCTTCAGCGACGGCGTGATGTGGCCCGCCTCCTCGGTGAACTGCGCGGGCAGGACGCGGAACTTCCGTACCGACTCGGCCTTCGACACCGCCGCGTTGCCGTCGTCCACCGCGCGCTGGACCTCCGCGAGCAGCTCCGCGTCGTCGCGCAGCGTCGCCGCCGTCGAGCCCGCCGGCTTGCCGTGCTCGCTCGCCCAGCGGCCGAGGAACTCCTCGTCCAGGGTGACGAGCGCGCCCACGAACGGCCGCCCGTCGCCGACCACCATGCACTCCGCGACCAGCGCGTGCGCCCGGATCCGGTCCTCGATGACCGCGGGGGCGACGTTCTTGCCGCCCGCCGTCACCAGGATCTCCTTCTTCCGGCCGGTGATCGCGAGGTAGCCGTCCTCGTCCAGGGTGCCGATGTCGCCGGTGTGGAACCAGCCGTCCGCGAGCGCCTCGGCCGTCGCCGCCTCGTTCTGCCAGTAGCCCGAGAAGATGTGCTCGCCGTGCAGCAGCACCTCGCCGTCGTCGGCGATCCGCACCACCGAGCCCGGCAGCGGCTGACCGACCGTGCCGATCTTCTGCCGGTCCCACGGGTTGAACGCGGTCGCCGCGCACGACTCGGTGAGGCCGTAGCCCTCCAGGACCGTGAAGCCGATCCCGCGGAAGAAGTGGCCGAGCCGCTCACCCAGCGGCGCGCCGCCCGAGATCGCGTACTCGCCGCGCCCGCCGAGCACCGCCCGGAGCTTGGAGAAGACGAGCTTGTCGAAGATCTTGTGCTTCAGCTTCAGACCGAACGACGGGCCCTGCGGGGTGCCGATCGCCCGGCTGTACGCGATCGCCGTGTGCGCGGCCTTGTCGAAGATCTTGCCCTTGCCGTCCGCCTGGGCCTTGGCCCGCGCCGAGTTGTAGACCTTCTCGAAGACGCGCGGCACGCCCAGGATCAGCGTCGGCCGGAAGGAGGCCAGCTCGTCCGTGAGGTTCTTGATGTCCGGTACGCAGCCCAGCTTGATGGGCGCCATCACGGACGCGACCTCGACGAGCCGTCCGAAGACGTGCGCGGCGGGCAGGAAGAGCAGGACGGAACACTCGCCGGTCCGGAAGAGCGGCTTCAGGCGCTCCACCACGTTGCCGCACTCCGCGAAGAACGCGCGGTGCGTCAGGACGCAGCCCTTGGGGCGGCCGGTGGTGCCCGAGGTGTAGACGATCGTCGCCGGGTCGTCCGCGTGCGCGGTCGACATCCGCTCGTCGAGCAGCTCGTCGGAGACGTCCGCGCCGGCGGCGGTGAGCCGGGCGACGGCGTCGGCCTCGATCTGCCAGATGCCCTTCAGGGCCGGCAGCTCGGCCCGTACCGACTCCACCGCCTCCTCGTGGGCCGCGGACTCGACCAGGACGAGCGAAGTGCCCGAGTCGCCGAGGATCCACTGGATCTGCTCGGGCGAGCTGGTCTCGTAGACCGGCACGGTGACCGCGCCCGCGCTCCAGATCGCGAAGTCGAGGAGCACCCACTCGTACCGCGTCCTGGACAGCAGGGCCACCCGGTCGCCGGGCTCCACGCCCGCCGCGATCAGTCCCTTCGCGGCTCCTCTGACCTCGGCGAGGAACTGCTTGGCGGTGACGTCGGTCCAGACGCCGGCCACCTTGCGTCCCATCACGGCGGTGTCTGGGTGCTGAGTGGCGTTGCGGCGGATGAGATCCGTCAGATTGCCGTCCGTGGGGACCTCGTACAGGGCCGGAAGGCTGAACTCGCGCAAGACTGCTGCTCCTCATCGGGCGCCGGCGCCACGGCTCTGTGTAATGCACCGGTGCGGTCCAAGATCGGGCAGGTGCTCAGTGGGGTGAGCACAACTGGACTGCCCGGACGTTACCCATCAGTACTGGGTTCCCGATAGGGGGTCCTGGTCAGATGTTCCGTGCGTCACACAGCTGTGGCGGTGCTCCGCGCACAGTAGTCCACAGCTTTCACGACTCGGAAGTAACCGCAGGTCCGACGCCCTACGCTGACGGCATGAGGATCAACGTGGTCAGCGACGTGCACGGGAACAGCGGGGCCCTCGCGAAGGCGGGTCAGGGGGCGGACGCCCTCGTCTGCCTCGGTGACCTGGTGCTCTTCCTCGACTACGCCGACCACAGCCGAGGCATCTTCCCCGACCTCTTCGGGGTGGAGAACGCGGACCTGATCGTCGAGCTGCGCACCGCCCGCCGCTTCGACGAGGCCCGTGACCTGGGGCGGCGCCTCTGGTCGGAGCTCGCCCTCGACCGCGACACCGCGATCGAGGGCGCGGTGCGCCGCCAGTACGAAGAGCTCTTCGCCGCCTTCCCCACCCCGACGTACGCGACGTACGGGAACGTCGACATCCCGGGCCTTTGGCCCGAGTACGCCCGCCCGGGGACCACGGTCCTGGACGGCGAGCGGGTCGAGATAGGCGGGCTCGTCTTCGGCTTCGTGGGCGGCGGGCTGCGGACGCCGATGCGCACGCCGTACGAGATCTCCGACGAGGAGTACGCGGCGAAGGTCGAGGCGCTGGGTTCTGTGGACGTGTTGTGCAGCCACATCCCGCCGGACGTCCCGGAACTGACGTACGACACGGTCGCCCGGCGCTTCGAGCGCGGCAGCCGGGCGCTGCTCGACGCGATCCGGCGCACCCGGCCCCGGTACGCCCTCTTCGGCCACGTC
Source organism: Streptomyces sp. NPDC058579 (assembly GCF_042718575.1). NCBI lineage: Bacteria > Bacillati > Actinomycetota > Actinomycetes > Kitasatosporales > Streptomycetaceae > Streptomyces > Streptomyces sp. NPDC058579. The sequence goes on along the minus strand of NZ_JBHXPI010000032.1, from coordinate 45,549 downwards.
CACCAGCCGCTGGCCCGGCGCATGCGGGTCGGGGGCACGGAGTGCGTGAACGTGGGTCACTTCGCGGCGACGGGGCGGCCGTGGACGCTGGAGTGGTGACGGGGCGCCGGTGACGGCGCGATAGCCTTCGAGTCGGCACGTTCGTGCCGTGAACTTCCGCGAGAACGTCCGCCGGACCGCACAGTGACCGCACAGTGGAGGAGCCACCACGATGGCTGAACACACCAGCTCGAGCATCACCATCGAGGCGGCGCCGGCCGACGTCATGGGCGTCATCGCCGACTTCGCGCGCTACCCCGAGTGGACGGGCGAGGTGAAGGAGGCCGAGGTCCTGGAGAAGGACGAGGCCGGCCGCGCGGAGAAGGTACGGCTCCTGCTCGACGCGGGCGCGATCAAGGACGACCACACGCTGGCGTACACCTGGACCGGCGACAACGAGGTCTCCTGGACGCTGGTCAAGTCCCAGATGCTCCGCGCCCTGGACGGCTCCTACCAGCTGGCCCCGGCGGGCGACGGCACGCGCACCGAGGTGACGTACCAGCTGACGGTGGACGTCAAGATCCCGATGCTCGGCATGATCAAGCGCAAGGCGGAAAAGGTCATCATCGACCGCGCCCTGGCGGGCCTGAAGAAGCGCGTGGAATCGGGCGAGTAGCCAGACGCGCGGGGGCGTTGCCCACCAGGCCCTCCTGTGTGGGCAGTCGTCCCGCCCAGCGGAACGACCGCCCACAACCCGGAGGCGGGGGAGTCGCCCATGAACCGGGTCCCGGGCCGGGCCGGTAACGTTGCGCCGTATGGGGATCTTGCTTGTCACCGGGGCCGGGGGGGCCGGGCGGAGTACCGTCGCCGTGGCCACCGCGCTCGCCGAGGCTCACGCCGGGCGGCGCGTGCTGCTCGTTTCGGGGGACGTCGACGAAGGACTCGGGGTGGACGTCCTCCGGCCCAGGCCCGCCGCCGACTTCCGGCGGGAGTTCCTCGCCCTGCAGGAACGCTCCGCCACCGCCCTCGACCTCCTCGGCGCCGCCCCCTTCGAGGACGCCGAGCTCACCGAGCTTCCGGGCAGCGCACCCTTCGCCCTCCTCCGCGCCCTGCGCGATGCCGCCGCACGGCCAGACCTCGACCTCGTCGTCGTCGACCTGCCCCCGCTGCTCGACGCGATCGCCCTCCTCGCCCTGCCCGAGCAGCTCCGCCGCTACCTCCGCCGCCTCCTGCCCCCCGAACGGCAGGCCGCCCGCGCCCTGCGCCCCATGCTGGCCCAGCTCGCCGGCGTCCCCATGCCCGCGCAGTGGCTCTACGAGGCGACCGCCCGCTGGGAGGCCGAGCTCGCCGCCGTCCAGGCCGTCGTCGACGCCCCCACCACCGCCGTACGCCTGGTCGTCGAGCCCGGACCCGCCGCGACCGACACCCTGCGCACCGCCCGCCTCGGGCTCGCCCTGCACGGCCTCGCTCTCGACACGGTCGTCGCCAACAAGCTGCTCCCCGCCGAGTCCCAGGACCCCTGGTTCGCCGCCCTGACCGCCCAGCAGCACGAGCACCTGGCCCGGCTCCGTACCGGACACGACGGAGCCGTCCACGCCCTCCCGCACCTCGGCCGGGACCCGCGCGGCGCCGAGGACCTCGCCCTCCTCGCCGTCGACACGAAACCCGCCCCCGCCCCCGAGTGGACGGTCGAGGACCACCGCGCCGAGGACGGCATCCTCGTCTGGCACGTCCCGCTGCCCGGCGCCGTCAAGGAGGAGCTCTCCCTCGTCCGGCGCGGCGACGAACTGCTCCTCGCCGTCGGCCCGTTCCGCCGCAACGTCTCGCTCCCGCCCGCCCTGCGCCGCTGCACGGTCGCCGGGGCGGGGCTCGTCGACGGAGATCTGAGGGTCAGGTTCGCCCCGGACGCCGGTCTCTGGCCGAAGGCCCCCTGAGGACGTGTACCGTCGACGGTATAAGCCGTAAGGAGTACGCCATGAGCGATCAGGACGCCTGGGCCAAGGCGTGCGCCGAGGACCTGGAGGCCGAGAAGGCCCGCCGCCGCGCCGCCGCCGGCGCGGAGCCCGGCTCGGCCGCCGAGGAGTTCCGCAGGCTCTTCGACGCCGTCGCCGACAAGGTCTCCACCCTGCGCGGCCCGCTCGCGGGCATGGCCGCCCAGGGCACCGTGCAGCAGTTCGTCAACCAGGCGAAGGCCGCCGTCGAGCCGATCATCGAGCGCAACCCGCAGGTCTTCGACCACCTCGCGGCCGCCGGGAACGAGCTGCTCGCCGCCTACCGCTCGGCGGTCGAGAACCACGAGACCCGCTGGACGCGCGACGAGCCGAACGACCCGCGCAGGGACGAGACCCCGAAGGGCTCCCCGAAGGACCCCGAGGCCGAGGACGACGGGCCCGGACCCGGGCGCCCCATCGACCTGGACTGATCAGTACGGGTGGCCCCCTCGGGTACGGTTGGCCCTAGCGGGGCTCGACCGAAAACTGAGGGACACATGGGACTCACCATCGGCGTCGACATCGGCGGCACGAAGATCGCGGCCGGCGTGGTCGACGAGGAGGGCAACATCCTCGACACGCACAAGGTGCCCACCCCGCCGACCCCCGAAGGCATCGTCGACGCGATCTGCGCCGCTGTCTCCGAGGCCGGCAAGGGCCATCAGATCGAGGCTGTCGGCATCGGTGCCGCGGGCTACGTCGACGACAAGCGCGCCACCGTCCTCTTCGCGCCGAACATCGACTGGCGGCACGAGCCGCTGAAGGACAAGGTCGAGCAGCGGGTCGGCCTGCCGGTCGTCGTCGAGAACGACGCGAACGCGGCGGCCTGGGGCGAGTACAAGTTCGGCGCGGGCAAGGGCCACGAGGACGTCATCTGCATCACCCTCGGCACCGGCCTCGGCGGCGGCATCATCATCGGCAACAAGCTGCGCCGCGGCCGCTTCGGCGTCGCGGCCGAGTTCGGTCACATCCGGGTCGTCCCGGACGGCCTGCTGTGCGGCTGCGGCAGCCAGGGCTGCTGGGAGCAGTACGCCTCCGGCCGCGCCCTCGTCCGGTACGCCAAGCAGCGCGCCAACGCCACGCCCGAGCGCGCCGAGGTCCTCCTCGGCCTCGGCGACGGCACGCCCGAGGGCATCGAGGGCAAGCACATCAGCCAGGCCGCCCGCGCGGGCGACCCGGTGGCCATCGACTCCTTCCGCGAGCTGGCCCGCTGGGCCGGCGCCGGCCTCGCCGACCTGGCGTCGCTCTTCGACCCGTCCGCCTTCATCGTCGGCGGCGGGGTCTCGGACGAGGGCGAGCTGGTCCTCGACCCGATCCGGAAGTCCTTCCGCCGCTGGCTGATCGGTGGCCAGTGGCGCCCGCACGCCCAGGTCCTCGCCGCCCAGCTCGGCGGCAAGGCCGGCCTCGTCGGCGCGGCCGACCTGGCCCGCCAGGGCTAGCCATCGAGTAGCACGTCCACTCGTACGTCCACCCGCCCGTCGCGTCCTCTGGGGAGCGGCGGGCGGTTGTCGTATGTTGCAGGGCATGGCGATCACCCCGCTGCCCGACTCCCGCACCGAGGCGGACGGTTCGGCCGTCGTCCGGGTCCTGAGCTACAACATCCGTTCGATGCGGGACGACGAGGACGCCCTCGCCCGCGTCGTCCGGGCCTGCGCGCCCGACCTCGTCCTCGTCCAGGAGGCGCCCCGGTTCTTCCGCTGGCGCAAACACGCGGCCCGGCTCGCCGCGAAGAGCGAGCTTGTCCTGTTGAGCGGCGGCGCGACGGCCGCGGGGCCGCTCCTGATGTGCTCGCTGAGGGCCACCGTCGAACGCACCGAGGACGTGCTCCTGCCGCTCACCCCCGGGCTCCACCGGCGCGGCCTCGCCACCGCCGTCGTACGGTTCGCGGGCGCCCGGGTCGGCCTGATCAGCTGCCATCTGAGCCTGCGGAGCGAGGAGCGGTACGCGCAGTCAGGGATGCTCCTCGACCGGGTGGCCGGGATGGACGCCCCGCACGTGATCGTGGCCGGAGACCTCAACGAGCGGCCCGGCGGCCGGAGTTTCACCCGGCTGACCAAGGAGCTCCAGGACGGCTGGGAGGTCAGCCCCTGGGGCGGCGAGTACACCTCCACGCCCGACGACCCGCACCAGCGCATCGACGCGATCCTGGCGACGCGCGGTGTGGAGTTCCTCGGCTGCGGCGTCCCCCAGGACCTCGACGGCCTCGACCCGGCGGACCTGCGCGCGGCCACCGACCACCTGCCGGTCCTGGCCGCCGTACGGCTCCAGGCCTCCTGAGCTCGTGAGTTCCTGAGCTCCTGAGTCCCTGAGCCGTACGGCCGGTATACCGACACCCCGCCCGGACCCGCGGGGGGGGGCGCCCCCCCCCCCCCCCGCCCCGGGGGGGGGCCCCCCCCCCCGCCCCGCGCCCCGGGTCGTCGTAGCCGTCGTCATCGTCGTCGTGCTTCATCCGGCCGACGAGCGTCGCGAACCCGCCCAGGAAGCCGCCCACGCACACCGTCGTGAACCACCACGTCATGTCCCACTGGAGCAGGACGGCGAGGAGCAGCAGCACCGGGCCGCCGATCACGCCCAGCCACGCGAACTTCGTCGTCGCGTCCGCCTCCGGCAGCGGCGGGGGCTCCGGCGGGACGAAGTGGCCCTCGCCGTCGTCGTCCTTCTTCGCCTTGCCGGTCTTCTTGCCGTTCCCGTCGGCCCCGCCGTCCGCGTCCGTCTCGCCGGGCTCGGCGTCCGGGTCGGCCAGTTCGTAGTCCCGGGGGCCGCCGCCCACGCCCACACCGACGCCGGGCGCGAAGACGATCGAGCTGCCGAGCGCGGGCTTCGCGGGCCCGTCCCGGTCCTCGTCCTCCTCGCCGTCCTCGTCCTCGTCGGCGTCCGCGTCACCGGCGCCCTCACCGTCGCCGTCCACCGGCTCCGGGAGCGCCAGGTCCTCCACCGACCGGAACGGCTTCGCGCCCGGAGGGTCCACCGGCTCGTCGCCGTACCCGGCGACGATCGCGGCCCAGGCCGCCTGCTCGTCGATGGGTTGCGGGTCGCGCTCCCCGTCCTGCTGCTCAGCCACCGCTCGTGCTCCCCTTCTCCCCGACGACATCCGGAGCGAGCCGGCCGACGAACGCCCAGCTCTCCTCGAAGATCCGCTCCGCGTCGTGGTCCAACGTCGCCACGTGGTAGCTCTGTTCCAGCAGGAGCTCCTTCACGTCCGTGGAGGAGATCCGGCTGAGCACCCGCGCCGAGTCCGCCGGCGGGACCACGTGGTCCTGCGGGCTGTGCAGCACCACCACCGGCTGCGTGACCTGGGGCAGCTCCGCGTCCACGGTCCGGAAGAACTGGCGCAGGGAGTGCGCCGCGTGCAGGGGCACCCGGTCGTAGCCGACCTCCACCGCGCCCTCCTTGGCGATGTCGCTCGCGATGCCCGGCGCCGAGCGGACGAAGTGCCGGGCGACCGGCAGCGCGTGCGCGGCCAGGCCGTGCACCTTGTTGCCCGGGTTCACCAGCACCAGACCGCGCACCGCGTCCCCGTGCTTGGCCGCGAGGCGCAGCGCCAGCGCCCCGCCCATGGAGAGGCCGAAGACGAAGACCTGCTCGCAGCGGGCCAGAAGCTCGCCGAGCTCGCGGTCCACCTCCGCGTACCAGTCGTGCCAGGTGGTCAGCTGCATGTCCTCCCAGCGCGTGCCGTGTCCGGGCAGCAGGGGCACCGACACCGTCAGCCCGCGCTCGGCCAGGTACTCGGCCCAGGGGCGCATCGACTGCGGGGAACCGGTGAATCCGTGACAGAGAAGGACGCCTACCTTGCCGCCGTCGTGGCGGTACGGCTCGGCTCCAGGAAGGACCGGCACCGGGGTCTCCTGTTCAGGGGGTTCGGCTTCGAGGAGGGCGGGGCTTCGACGAAGCGAGGGCATAAAGGGGAAGGACTTCACGGTACGCGACCGGACCGACACCCGACCAGGTCCGAATCCACGAAGGTGCCCCGTCCTCGGCCGCACCGGCGCGGGTGGGCGGGAAAAGGCGGGATAAGGTCTGTCCGACGGCACACGGAAGGTACTCGAGTTGATCTACGGCGCAATGAAGTTCTCCATCGGCGGCTCCCTGAAGCTCGCCTTCAGGCCGTGGGTGGAGGGCCTGGAGAACATTCCCGCCGAGGGGCCGGCGATCCTCGCGAGCAATCACCTGTCCTTCTCGGACTCCTTCTTCCTGCCCGCCGTCCTCGACCGCAAGGTCACCTTCATCGCCAAGGCCGAGTACTTCACCTCGCCCGGTGTGAAGGGCAAGCTCACCGCCGCCTTCTTCAAGGGCGTCGGCCAGCTCCCCGTGGACCGCTCCGGCGGCAGGGGCGCGGGCGAGGCGGCGATCAAGGCCGGTATCGAGGTCATCGAGAAGGGCGGGCTCTTCGGCATCTACCCCGAGGGCACCCGCTCGCCCGACGGCCGGCTCTACCGGGGCAAGCCCGGCGGCCTCGCGCGCGTGGCCCTGGCCACCGGCGCGCCCGTGATCCCGGTCGCCATGATCGACACCGAGAAGATCCAGCCGCCCGGCAAGGTGGTGCCCAAGCTGATGCGCCCGGGCATCAGGATCGGCGAGCCGCTCGACTTCACCCGCTACCAGGGCATGGAGGGGGACCGCTTCATCCTGCGCTCGGTGACCGACGAGGTCATGTACGAGATCATGAAGCTGTCCGGCCAGGAGTACGTCGACATCTACGCGACGGCCGCCAAGCGTCAGATGGCGGAGGCCGAGAAGGCCGCCAAGGAGGCCGTGAAGGCCGAGATCGCGGCACGGGAAGAGTCCGGCGCCTGACCCCTGCTGGGGAGGCGCCGTCCGGGGGGTGGGGGAGATGGCCAAGCGCGAGCGTGTCGTGCGGATGTCGGTCGAGCAGCCGTTGTGGCGCGCGCTCACCGCGTACCGCGTCCTGACGATGATCTATGCCGTCCTGATCTTCGTCTTCGGCCGGGACCGCTACGAGCGGCCCTGGGTCGCCGTCGCCTTCCTCGCGTTCCTCTGCGTCTGGACCCTGGCGACGCTCCCCAAGGTGGCCAACGCGGCCGGCTGCACCAAGCGCTTCCTCGTCGCGGACCTCACCATCGCCCTCACCGGCATCCTGCTGACCCCGCTCGCCGACGAGCAGGCGCGCACGGTCGACAGCCCCACCCTGCCGTCCATATGGACCGCCGGAGCCGTCCTCGCGTACGCGATCAAGGGCGGCTGGCGCTGGGCCGGGTTCGCCTCCTCGCTGGTCGCCGTCGCCAACATCATCGAGCGCGCCCACCCCACCCGGGACACGCTCCACAACGTCCTGCTCGTCTGGGTGGCGTCGATCGCCATCGGGTACGTCGTCGAGGTCGCCCGCGCCTCCGAGCGCACCCTCGCCCGCGCCCTGGAGATCGAGGCCGCTACCCGGGAACGGGAACGGCTCGCGCGGGACATCCACGACAGCGTCCTGCAGGTCCTTGCGATGGTGCAGCGGCGCGGCACCGCCCTCGGCGGCGAGGCCGCCGAGCTGGGCCGGATGGCCGGGGAGCAGGAGGTCGCGCTGCGCACCCTGGTCGCCGGCGGACTGACCCGGCCCTCGCTCGTCTCCGAGGACGAGTCGGAGGGGGCGGTGGTCCGGATCGTCGAGGAGCCGGACGACGACTCCCCGGTCGACCTGCGGGCCCTGCTCGCGCCGCGCGCCGGGGCGCGGATCACGCTCTCGGACCCGGGCGCCCCGGTCCTGCTGCCGCCGCCCGCCGCCCGCGAACTGGCCTCCGCCGTCGGCGCGGCCCTGGACAACGTCCGAGTGCACGCGGGCGAGGAGGCCCAGGCGTGGATCCTGGTCGAGGACTGGCCGGACGAGGTGATCGTGACGGTACGGGACGACGGCCCCGGCATCCCCGAGGGACGGCTCGCGCAGGCCGAGGGCGAGGGGCGGATGGGGGTCGCCCTCTCCATCCGCGGCAGACTGCGCGACCTGGGCGGCACGGCCGAGCTGATCTCGGTACCGGGCCAGGGCACCGAAGTGGAACTGAAGGTCCCGAGGGACACACGGGGGAAGGCGGGAACGCGATGAGCGAGCAGCGGACCGAGCAGCAGATCAGAGTGATGGTCGTGGACGACCATCCGATGTGGCGGGACGCGGTCGCCCGCGACCTCGCCGAGGCGGGCTTCGACGTGGTGGCCACGGCGGGCGACGGCGAGCAGGCCGTGCGCCGCGCCGGGGCGGTCGGCCCGGACGTCCTCGTCCTCGACCTCAACCTGCCCGCCAAGCCGGGCGTCCAGGTCTGCAAGGAACTGGTCGGCGCCAACCCCGCGCTGCGGGTCCTGGTGCTCTCCGCGAGCGGCGAGCACGCCGACGTCCTGGAGGCGGTCAAGTCCGGCGCCACCGGCTACCTGCTGAAGTCGGCCAGCACGGCCGAGCTGATCGACGCCGTGCGCCGTACGGCCGTCGGCGACCCCGTGTTCACGCCCGGCCTCGCGGGCCTGGTCCTCGGCGAGTACCGCCGGCTCGCCTCCGAGCCGCTCCCGGCCCCCGGGGCCGACGAGCCCGGAGCGCCCCAGCTGACCGAGCGCGAGACCGAGGTCCTGCGTCTCGTGGCCAAGGGCCTGAGCTACAAGCAGATCGCCGAGCGCCTGGTCATCTCGCACCGGACCGTCCAGAACCACGTCCAGAACACGCTCGGCAAGCTCCAGCTGCACAACCGCGTCGAGCTCGTCCGGTACGCCATAGAGCGCGGCCTCGACGACGCCTGACAAATCACCCTTCGCGCTGTGTCGGAGTGAGCCACGTCACTATTAGCGTGGGTCGCGCATCCCGTCCGCCACGGCGAAGGAGATCTCCATGCGCGTCGGCGTACTGACCGGGGGCGGCGACTGCCCCGGTCTCAACGCGGTCATCCGCGCCATCGTCCGCAAGGGCGTCCAGGAGTACGGCTACGAGTTCACCGGGTTCCGCGACGGCTGGCGCGGACCCCTGGAGGGTATCGGCGTACCGCTCGACATCCCCGCCGTCCGTGGCATCCTGCCGCGCGGCGGCACGATCCTCGGCTCCTCCCGCACCAACCCGTTCACCGCCGACAACGGCGTCCGCCGGATCAAGGAGAACCTCGCCAAGTACGAGATCGAGGCCCTGATCGCGATCGGCGGCGAGGACACCCTCGGGGCCGCCGCCCGGCTGGTCGACGAGCACGGCGTCCCCTGCGTGGGCGTCCCGAAGACCATCGACAACGACCTCTCCGCCACCGACTACACCTTCGGCTTCGACACGGCCGTCGGCATCGCCACCGAGGCCATCGACCGGCTGCACACCACCGCCGAGTCCCACATGCGGGTCCTGGTGGTGGAGGTGATGGGCCGACACGCGGGCTGGATCGCCCTGCACTCCGGCCTCGCGGGCGGCGCCAACGTCATCCTCATCCCCGAGCAGCGCTTCGACCTCGACCAGGTCTGTGCCTGGGTCACCTCGCGCTTCCAGGCCACGTACGCCCCGATCGTGGTCGTCGCGGAGGGTGCGATGCCACGGGACGGGGACGCGGTCCTCAAGGACGGCACCCTCGACTCGTACGGACACGTCCGGCTCTCGGGCGTGGGCGAGTGGCTCGCCAAGGAGATCGAGCGCAGGACCGGCAAGGAGGCCAGGACCACGGTCCTCGGCCATGTGCAGCGCGGCGGCACGCCCAGCGCCTTCGACCGCTGGCTCGCGACCCGCTTCGGGCTGCACGCGATCGACGCCGTCCGGGACGGCGACTGGGGGCGGATGGTCGCGCTGCGCGGCACCGACATCGTCCGCGTCCCGATCTCGGAGGCCACGGCCCGGCTCAAGACGGTCGATCCGGCGCTGTACGCGGAGGTGGGCGTCTTCTTCGGCTGAGCGCCGCGGGCAGGGGCGGCAAGCCACGCGGCCCGCTCCCGGGGACCGTATATTCGCCGGTAACCAGACAATTCCGGCAGAGCCCCCGGGAGCGGATCCGTGGAAATCCTGGCATTCGGTGTGCAGGCCGACGAGAAGCCGCTGATCGAGAAGGCCTTCGCGGGACACCACGACGTCCGCTGTCTGGACGTGTTCCTCACCGAGGACACGGCCGCCATCGCGACCGGCTACGAAGCCGTCTCCACCAGCGTCAACGCCGACCTCGGTGCCCGGGTCCTGCGTACCCTCGCCGCCGGCGGGACGAAGCTGATCGCCCAGCGCTCCACCGGCTTCAACAACATCGACCTCGACGTGGCCGCCCAGCTCGGCCTCACCGTCGCCCGGGTCTCGTACTACTCGCCGTACTCCGTCGCCGAGTTCGCCTGGACCCTGGCGATGGCCGTCAACCGGCGGATCGTCCGCGCCTCCAACCGGACTCGCGACTTCGACTTCCGGCTCGACGGGCTGATGGGCCGCGACCTGCGCGGCCGTACGGTCGGTGTCCTCGGCACCGGGAAGATCGGCGAGGGCTTCACCCGGATCGCCCACGGCTTCGGCATGAACCTCCTCGGCTGGGACGTCGCCGAGAACCCCGCGTGCGTCGAGCTCGGCATGAAGTACGTCGAGAAGGAGCAGCTCCTCGCCGAGTCCGACCTGGTCAGCCTGCACGTGCCGCTGCTCCCGGCGACCCGGCGCGTCATCGACGCGGCCGCCCTGCGGATGATGAAGGACGACGCCATCCTGGTGAACTCCAGCCGGGGCGGCCTCATCGACACCGAGGCCCTGGTCTCCGAACTCCGCGCGGGCCGCTTCGCCGGCGTGGGCCTCGACGTGTACGAGGCGGAGGCGGGGCTCTTCTTCCTCGACAAGTCCCTGGAGGTCGTCGAGGACGACACCCTGGCCCGCCTGGTGACCTTCCCGAACGTGGTGGTCACCTCGCACCAGGCGTACTACACCGTGGACGCGGTCGGCCAGATCGTGGACACGACCGTCCAGAACGTCCTCGACTACGCGGCGGGCCGCCGCAGCGAGAACGTCCTGGTCCCGGCCGAGTCGTAAGCCTCTCCGGCCCTAGACGAGCACGCCGGCGAGCAGGGAGGCGGTCAGCTCCGCCCCTTCCATCGTCAGCACCGACTCCGGGTGGAACTGCACCCCCGCGAAGCCCGGCCCGCGCAGCGCGTGGACCTCGCCCGTCTCCTCGTCCCGGCTCACCTCGATCCGGTGCAGGGCCAGCTCGGTGGCGGTCCGCTCGTCGCAGCGGGCCGTGAAGCTGTTGTAGAAGCCGACCGTCCGCTCCTGCCCGAAGAGATCGATCCGCACCTGCGCGCCCTGGAACGGGGTGCGCTTGCGGACGATCTCCAGGCCCAGTTCGGCCGCGATCAGCTCGTGGCCGAGGCAGACGCCAAGGAGACCGTGCCGGTGGTCCCGTACGAGATCGGCGGTGAGCCCGCGCAGGAAGCGCATCTTCGGATCGGCGGCGTCGGACGGATCCCCAGGCCCCGGGCCGAGCACCACAGGGCCTTCGTGGGCGAGCGCCAGCTCCCGCAGCCCCGGCTCGTCGTAGCGGACGACGGAGACCTCCAGGCCCGAGGAGCGCAGCAGGTGCGCGAGCATCGCGGTGAAGGTGTCCTCGGCGTCGATCACCAGCGCGTGGCCGGTCAGCTCGGCGGACCTGACCTGCATCCGCAGCCAGAACGGCGCCAGGTCGGCCCGCCGGGCGTCCAGCGCCGCCCGCACCCGGGGGTCGTCCGCGAGCCGGGTCGCCACCGGTGCCTCGTCACGCGGCCGCCCCTCCCGCACACCGAGCGCCGCGAGCACCCCGGCCGCCTTGGCGTGCGTCTCGGCGACCTCGCCGGCGGGGTCGGAGTGGCGTACGAGCGTGGCGCCGACCGGCACGCGCAGGGCCCCGTCGCGGGAGATGTCGGCGGTACGGATGAGGATGGGCGAGTCCAGGGTCTGGAGGCCGTTCTCGTCGGTGCCGAGCAGGGCCAGGGCGCCCGCGTAGTAGCCCCGTCCGCCGGCCTCGTGCCGCTCGATGACCCGGCAGGCGTTCTGCACCGGGGAGCCGGTGACCGTCGCCGCGAACATGGTCTCCCGCAGCACCTCCCGTACGTCGAGGGAGGAGCGGCCGCGCAACTCGTACTCGGTGTGCGCGAGGTGCGTCATCTCCTTGAGCCGGGGCCCGACCACCACCCCGCCCATGTCGCCGACCGTGCACATCATCTTCAGCTCCTCGTCGACCACCATGGAGAGCTCCTCGGTCTCCTTGCGGTCCGCCAGGAACGTCAGCAGGTCCTCGGGGGTCGGCGCGGCCCCGGCCGGGTAGCGGTACGTGCCGCTGATCGGGTTCATGACGACCGTCCCGCCGGCCATCCGCACGTGCACCTCCGGGCTCGCGCCGACCAGGGTCCGGTCGCCGGTGTGGACGACGAAGGTCCAGTACGCGCCCCGCTCACCCGCGAGCAGCCGCCGGAACAGCGCGAGCGCGTCGGCGCGCCCGAAGCCGGGGATCTCCCCGGTGTACGTCCGTCGGATGACGAAGTTGGCGCCCTCGCCCGCGCCGATCTCCTCCTCGATGACCCGCCGCACGGTCCGGGCGTACGCCTCGTCCGACACGTCGAACCCGCCGCCCTCGACCCGTACGGCGTGCGTCGGCAGCTGTTCGAGCGCGTCGGCGAGCGGCAGCTCGTACGTCTCCTCGGCGACGAGGACGGAGAGCGGGGTGCCGTCGTCACGGACGTCGAATCCGCGCTCACGGATCTGCCGGAACGGCACCAGGGCGAGGGTCGGCAGGGCCCCGACGGGCAACTCGGCGAGCCGCTCGGCCTCGTGCACCGCGCCGATCAGCACCTCGACGGTGTCGTGGTCACGACCGGGGGTGCGCCTGCGGAGCAGGGCGAAGGGAGGGCAGGAGTCGTCGAGGAGACGGGAGAGGTCCATGGGGTGTGTTCCTTCCGGTGGTGCGGAGAGGAACGGCCCTGGGAACGCAGAAGGCCGCCCTCTCGGGCGGCCTTCGCGTGTGGTGTGGGGGTACGCGCAGTCAGTGGGCCGCCGGAGGAGCGGTCCACCACCAGTTCAGGGTCGTCTGCGCGAACATGCGAGCACTGTAACGCAGCCGGGCAGCGCGAAGGGGCCCGGTTCACACCGTGGACGGTGCGAGCCGGGCCCCAGGGGCCGACCTGTGGATCAGAAGATCAGGTTGTAGATCTGCCAGCCGCTGCCGACCTTGGTACGGGTGGCGTACGGGGCGGTCGCGCTGCCGGTGCCCTTGTAGTACCAGAGCGCCCCGGTCGTGTCGCGGGCGATGAGGTCGACCTTGCCGTCGCCGTTCAGGTCGCTGGGGCCGACGAGCTGGTTGTAGGCCTGCCAGCCGGCGCCGACCTTGGTGCGCGGGGCGAACGGCGTGGTGGCGCTGCCGGTGCCCTTGTAGAACCAGAGGACGCCCGCGGCGTCGCGGGCTATCAGGTCCGCCTTGCCATCGGCGTTGAGGTCGCCGGTGGAGACGAGCTGGTTGAACGCCTGCCAGCCGGCACCGACCTTGGTGCGCGCGGCGAACGGCACGGCCGGGTTGCCCGTGCCCTTGTAGAACCAGAGCACGCCGGACTTCTCACGGGCGATCAGGTCCGGGATGGTGTCCCCGTTCAGGTCGCGCGTGCCGACGATCTTGTCGTACGCACCCCAGCCGGCACCGGTCTTGAGCCGGGCCTTGAACGGCGCGGAGGGGTTGCCGGTGCCCTTGTAGTACCAGAGGATCCCGGCGGCGTCCCGAGCGACCATGTCGCCCGTGCCGTCCGCGCGCAGCGCGGTCATCGGGGTGACGGCGTTGAACATGTTCCACCCGGCGCCGACGCGGTACCGCGTGAGGAACGGCGCGGAGGCGCTGCCGGTGCCCTGGTACTGCCAGAGAACGCCGGAGGCGTCGCGGGCGAGGAGGTTGTAGCGGTTGGTGCTGGTGACGGGCGCGGTGCCGGGCACTTCCTGGACCTCGGACGCCTTCACCCATGCCAGGCGGTGGTGGTACTGGATCGGGATGTAGACGTCGTTGCCGATGACGTTCTTCTGGGCCGACCCGAACCAGTCGTCGCCCTTCACTGCGGGGCCGGCCTTCGCGTAGGCCACGCCGGACGCGCCGGTGGTGAACTTGTACTTCGACAGATAGTTCGGGTTGTCAGTCGGAGCCTCCAGGCCCGCGGCGGTGTACGCGGCGGTCTCGGGGTAGGCACGCCCGTAGATCTTGACCGTGACACCGGCCTTGGCCTTCACCTGGGTCGGCGCGCTGGTCACCGGCACGGTGAACTGGCCGCCGGGGTTGCGGAACCAGGCCTTCTGACCGGCGTACCAGATGGCGGTCCAGTCGCCCTGGGTCTCGGCGACGACATAGGTGCCGCCCGCCCGGACCTTGTTCGCCCAGTTCGAGCCCTGGGACCAGAGCGCGGAGAAGTACGGGTCGGTGATCGTGGCCGCGCTTGTCGACGGCGACGAGTAGAGGTAGCCGAAGTTCGCGGGCTGGGCCTTGGCGGTCTTGTTCGTCTTCGACGCATCGTCGTAGTACGTCAGCGTCGGCTGGTTCGCCGTGGTGAACGGGGGAACGACGCGGACCACCTGGCCGACTCGGAGCAGGCCGCCGGCGCCGCCCGCGCCCGTGGGAGCGCCGAGCTTCGCCATGAACCGGTTCCAGTCCCAGAACGGGCCCGGGTCCCAGTGGGTCTTGCTGATGTAGCTGTCGAGCTGCACGCCGATCTCGTCGTGCCCGATGATGTGCTGGCGGTCCACGGGGATGCCGTACTTGGCAGCCAGGAACTTCACAAGGGCCGCAGAGGACTCGTACTGCGGCTCCGTGTACCAGCCGCCGCCGCCCTTGATGGCGTAACCCTCGTGCTCCACGCCGATGGAGTGCATGTTGAGGGTCCAGTTGCCCCCGTGCCATGCCAGGTTCTTGTTCTCCACCAACTGCGTGACGAGGCCGTCAGAGGCGCGGATCAGGTAGTGCGCGCTCGCCTTCGTCGCCGGGTTGGTGAGCGCGGCGAGCGAGCCGGCGTAGCCGCCCTCCGTGTCATGAATCACGATCTGCCGGATGCTGACGCCCTGGCCGTCGGGCCGGGATGCCGCGGTGAAGGTCGGGGAGGCAACGAAGTTGCAGTTCAGCCCAACCGGGCACTCGACAGCCGGTGCGTCGGTCGTGCTCGCGAAGCTCGCCGCGAGCGGCACGTTCGACGGCTTGACGGGCTGCACTGAGGGATCGGCCGGCAGGACCACTCGCTCGCCGTCGGTGGTGACCTCGACCTCGCCCGTCTTGATCGACTCGAAGACGCGCTGAGCGAAGAGGTCGGAGCCCTTCTTGTCGGGCGACTGGCTGTAGCGTGCCACGGCCGGGTACCAGGCGCCGGGGTCGTCCGGCAGGTTGCCGGTCGCCTCGTTCTGGTAGTCGGCGAGCAGGGCCGCGCCGGCCCGGATGCTCTCCGACGTGTTCTTCTGCAGGGAGTCGGTGGAGCTGTCGATCAGCTCGGCGGCCTTGTCGAGGGTGTGCAGCCGTGGGTCGTCGGTGTCGACGGTCTCCTTCGGCAGGCTGCGCAGCGCCTTGGCGGCATCGAAGGTCTTCTCGATCTCCGCCTTGCCGCTCCGGTTCATGTGCTCGAGCCGGTGGTCGTCGGCCTCGGACTCCAGGTCCTCGGGATCGACCTTCGTCAGGCCCATGACGTTGTACGCGCCGGTCGTGCTCGGCTCGCCGTCATGCGACTCCCACCGCGTCTGCCGGTAGGACACCGCCATCAGCACGCTCTTCGGAACGTCGAACTCCTCGGCGGCCGCCGCGAACTGCGACTGCAGGGACGATTCCCCGCCCCCCTTGTCGTCCGAGGAGCCCAGCACGCCCGGAGACGCGACGGCGATCGTGCCGATCGTCGCCGTCGCGACGACGGCCGCCGCCGCGCCGTAAAGCAGCCGTCTTTTCTTGCGGTCCCTGCGGTGCCCCTGGCTCACGCCCACCCCTGTGAAGTATTTAGGCCTCAGATGTTTAAACGCGCGTGAGGGTAACACCACTCGATGGGGTGATGATCGCCATCGGATACGACGGACGCGTGTCTCAGCCATTGGGCGGCGCGATGGACACGGCGCCGGACACCGTAATGTGGTGGTTGTGACCGTGAACGCTAAGACCACCGCAACCGGTGGCAACACCTGGCGAGACCTTCCCGCGGCGCAGCAGCCTGAGTACCCCGATGCCGAGGCTCTGCGCGATGTGATCGCGGACCTCGAGTCGTATCCGCCGCTCGTCTTCGCGGGCGAGTGCGATCAGCTGCGCGCCCGAATGGGAGCCGTCGCCCGGGGCGAGGCGTTCCTGCTCCAGGGCGGCGACTGCGCCGAGGCCTTCGACGCCGTCTCCGCCGACCACATCCGCGCCAAGCTCAAGACGCTGCTCCAGATGAGCGCCGTCCTCACGTACGCGGCCTCCGTGCCCGTCGTGAAGGTCGGCCGCATCGCGGGGCAGTACTCCAAGCCCCGCTCCAAGGGCACCGAGACCCGCGACGGGGTGACCCTGCCGACCTACCGCGGCGACTCCGTCAACGGCTTCGACTTCGACGAGAAGTCCCGCATCCCGGACCCCGAGCGCCTGAAGCGGATGTACAACGCCTCCGCCTCCACGCTCAACCTGGTGCGCGCCTTCACCACCGGTGGCTACGCCGACCTGCGCCAGGTGCACGCCTGGAACCAGGACTTCGTGAAGTCGTCCCCGTCGGGTCAGCGCTACGAGCAGCTGGCGCGCGAGATCGACAACGCCCTGAACTTCATGAAGGCCTGCGGCACCGACCCGGCCGAGTTCAAGGCCGTCGAGTTCTACGCCTCCCACGAGGCGCTGCTGCTCGACTACGAGGGCGCCCTCACGCGTACGGACTCGCGCACCGGCAAGCTGTACGACACCTCCGGCCACATGGTCTGGATCGGTGAGCGCACCCGCCAGCTCGACCACGCCCACATCGAGTTCGCCTCGCAGATCGCGAACCCGATCGGCATCAAGCTGGGCCCGACGACCTCGGTCGACGACGCGCTGACGTACATCGACCGGCTCGACCCGGACCGTGAGCCGGGCCGGCTGACCTTCATCGTCCGCATGGGCGCCGACAAGGTCCGGGACAAGCTCCCGGAGCTGGTCGAGAAGGTCACCGCCTCCGGCGCGACCGTCGCCTGGGTGACCGACCCGATGCACGGCAACACCTTCGAGGCGGCCTCCGGGCACAAGACCCGGCGCTTCGACGACGTGCTCGACGAGGTCAAGGGCTTCTTCGAGGTCCACAAGAGCCTCGGCACCCACCCGGGCGGCATCCACGTCGAGCTCACCGGTGACGACGTCACCGAGTGCGTGGGCGGCGGCGACGAGATCTTCGTCGACGACCTGCACCAGCGCTACGAGACGGCCTGCGACCCGCGGCTCAACCGGAGCCAGTCGCTGGACCTGGCGTTCCTGGTGGCGGAGATGTACCGCGATCAGTAAGTAGCTTCGTACGACGATGGGGCGCGGATCGCTGTGATCCGCGCCCCATTCATGTGCAGAGCTTTACACCTCGTAGGTGCCGGGTAAGGTTAGGTTAGCCTTATCGATCCGGCGGGAGGTGAATCCGCGTGTACGTCTGCTCATGTTTCGGTGTCACCGAGAAGCAGGTCAAGGAGCACGCGGACGCGGGCGCCTGCACGCCCCGCCAGATCGCCTCCGCCTGTAAGGCGGGTACGGACTGCGGATCCTGCGTAAGGCGCATCCAGGCCATACTCGGACGCGGCAACTGCCCGCGCCGGGAGCTGCTGGACCAGGGCATGCCCGCCCTGACCGCGGAGATCGGCGAACCGGACGAGCTGTCCGAAGCCGCCTAGACGGCTGCCGCCTGATCAGCTGATCAGCTCGGCTGCTCGATCAGCGTCGAGATGTACAGAGCCTCGCCCAGGCTCTCGATCAGCTCCAGCTGCGTGTCGAGGTAGTCGATGTGGTGCTCCTCGTCGGCAAGGATCTCCTCGAAGAGGTTGGCCGAGGTGATGTCCCCCTTGGCCCGCATGACATCGATGCCGCGCTTGAGGCGGTCGATCGCCTCGACCTCCACCTGGCGGTCCGCCTGGAACATCTCGGTGATCGTCTGGCCGACGCGTACGTGGAAGAGCCGCTGGTAGTTGGGCAGACCGTCGAGCATCAGGATGCGCTCGGTGATCTTGTCCGCGTGCTTCATCTCATCGATGGACTCTTCGCGGGTGTACTTGGCGAGCTTGGTCCAGCCCTTGTTGTCCTGGATGCGGTAGTGCAGCCAGTACTGGTTGATGGCCGTCAGCTCGCCGGTCAGCTGCTCGTTGAGGAACTCGAGGACCTCGGGGTCGCCCTGCATCGCAGAGGCTCCTTCCACGCATGTCTAAGTCGTGACTGGGCAGGATGGCCGCATCCTTGCACCACGGTTGGGGACCGTCCAGTAAGTGCAGGCTTAGTGGGACTTGCCCCAAAGCTGCCCTGCTGGGGAGGTTGGCTGGTCATGACCACCCCTCGCGGTCTGTCACCATGGATGACATGGGTCAGCCGGAGAGCGGGGTACACCGGGAAGCAGGGCAGTCGGATCTTCCGCCGGGGCAGCGGCTGCAGCGCGGCTGGCCGGTCACCCACTACGGCCCCGTCCCCAAGTTCAAGCCCGACCGCTGGGAGTTCCGGGTCTTCGGGGCGACGGCGGACGGCGACAAGCGGTGCTGGAACCACGAGGACTTCTCGGCCCTGCCGTTCGCGACGGTCGTGGCCGATCTGCACTGCGTGACGAAATTCAGCATGCTCGGGGCCGAATGGGGTGGGGTGCCCGCCCGGACGATCCTGGATCTGGCCCCGCCGGCCGGCAACGTGACGCACGTGATGGTCTGGGCCGAGTACGGCTTCAGCGCGAACCTGCGGCTCTCCGACTTCGCCTCCGACCAGACGATCTTCGCCACCCACAAGGACGGTGAGCTGCTCACCGCCGAGCACGGCTTCCCGCTGCGGCTCGTGGTGCCGCACCTGTACGCCTGGAAGGGGCCCAAGTGGGTCCGGGGCGTGGAGTACATGACCGCCGACCGCCGCGGCTTCTGGGAGGAGCGCGGCTATCACAACCTCGGCGACCCCTGGAAGGAACAGCGGTACTCGTACCAGGAGGAGCCGGGGGACGGCCCCGAGCTCTGATCGGTATCGGTCAGAGCTCGGTCGGTGGCTCGGTCAGTGCTGGTGGTACTGGTGGACCACCGCGTGGCCCTTGCCGCGCCCGATCAGCCACTTGTTCACGGGTGTGGTGATCAGGAAGGCGACGAGGAAGGCGAAGGCCAGGGCGCCCCAGAAGAGCGCGTCCGAGAGGTGCGCGTCCATCGCGCCCGGCACCAGGAGCAGCACCCCGTTGTCGACGAGCTCCATGACGGTGATCGAAAGCGTGTCGGCGGCGAGCGCGACGCCGATGGCCGCCTTCAGGCTCAGGCCCGCGTGGACGACCGCCCAGAGCGTGAGCGAGTAGCCGAAGAAGAAGGCCAGGGCGATGGCCAGGACCATCGTCGGGGCGTTGCCCCAGCCGAGCGCGGTGCCGATGATCATGCCGAGGACCTCGCCGATGGCGCATCCGGTCAGGCAGTGCAGGGTGGCCTTCGCCGCCATCGACCAGCTGGCCTTGGTCGGGGTCTGCCCGTGGTCGTGCCCGTGGCCCTGTCCGTGGTCGTGGCCGTGGCCGTCGTGGTGGGCGTGCCGGCCGGCGTGCGCTTCGTGCTGCATGGGTTCCCCCAATGACCGATGGCGGTTCCTGCTGCTTCTCTCCAGGAACCGTATACCCCCTAGGGGTATTCCTCAACGGGAATCTCAGCCCCGGAGCTTCTTCAGCCGCTCCACGTCCGCGACGTGGCCTTCCTTCCCGCCCGGCGTCTCGATGATCAGCGGCACGCCGTCGGTCGCGTGGTGCCGCATCAGCTCGCGGAACGGGTCCTCGCCGATGTGCCCGGACCCGATGTTCGCGTGCCGGTCCTTGTGCGCGCCGACGACGTCCTTGGAGTCGTTGGCGTGGATCAGCTTCAGCCGGCCCTCGCCCACCGTCGCCACCAGCTGGTCGAGCGTCTGCCGCATGCCGTGCGGGCCGGTCAGATCGTGGCCCGCCGCGAAGATGTGGCAGGTGTCGAGGCAGATCCCGAGCTTCGGGTGGTGGTCGAGGGCCTCGAAGTACGGGCCGAAGTCCTCGGCGCGCGAGCAGAGCGAGAAGCCCTGCCCGGCCGTCGACTCCAGGAGCAGGAACGGATCGTCCGGGTGTGTCAGCTCCTCGAGCAGCGGCCGCATCCGCTCCCGTACCTGTGCCAGCGCCTCCGCGCGCGGACGGCCGCCGGTCGCCGAGCCGGTGTGCACGACCACGCCCTTTGCCCCGATCTCGCGGCCCCGGCGCAGCGAGTGCCGGAGCGACTCGACAGACTTCTCGACGGTGGCCTCGGTGTGGGAGCCGAAGTTGATCAGGTACGGGGCGTGGACCCAGGCCGACAGGGACTCGGCCTCGCATCCGGCGCGGAAC
This sequence comes from Streptomyces sp. NPDC058579, assembly GCF_042718575.1. Taxonomy (NCBI): domain Bacteria; kingdom Bacillati; phylum Actinomycetota; class Actinomycetes; order Kitasatosporales; family Streptomycetaceae; genus Streptomyces; species Streptomyces sp. NPDC058579. The sequence continues at coordinate 25,177 of NZ_JBHXPI010000032.1, read as the reverse complement.
AGCTCGTCCTGCGCCGGGTTGCCCACGGGCGTGGCCCAGCCGCGCGGGTTGGCGACGAAGACCTGGACGGTCTCCGCGCCCAGTTCGCGGGCGTAGCCGAGACCGACGGTGGCGAGACCGCCGGCCACGGGGACGTGACCGCCGACGGGGTTGCGCATGAGTTCTTACAGTCCCTTGATCGTGATGGCGACGGTGGAGCCCTCGGGGGCGGTGGCGCCGCCTTCGACCGACTGGCCGGAGACCGTGTCGCCGAGGAAGGGGAAGGTCTTCTCGACCTTCACCTCGAAGCCCGCCCCCTCCAGCTTCGCGCGCGCGGAGTCGGTCGACTCGCCCGTCACGTCGGGGACCTCGATCATCCGGGGCCCCTTGGAGACGGTGAGGACGATCCGGTCGCCCTTGGCGGCCCGGCTGCCCTCCGCGAGCGACTGCGCCGCGACCGTGTCGGCCGCCTCGGCGGAGTGGATCTGCTCGCTCGCGATCTCCACCTTGAGCCCGGCCTCCTGGAGCGTGCTCGTGGCGTCGGCCACCGAGTCGCCGGCCACGTCCGGGACGTCGATCGGGCGGCCCTTGCTGACCACGAGCGCCACGGCCGAGTCGGGGCTGCGCTCGGTGCCCGGCTCCGGGTCGGAGCTGATCACGGCGCCCTGCGGGATGTCCTGGCTGAAAGCCCTGGTCGTCACGCCGACCAAGAGGCCCTCGTCGGCGAGCAGCCGCTTGGCCTGCGCCAGCGGCTTCCCCTTGAGCCGGGGGACCTTCACGATCTCCGGGCCCCGGGAGATGGTGAGCGTGACCGTGCCGTTGCCCCGGATCCGCCGGCCGGAGGCGGGGTCGGTGGCCATGACCGTGCCGCGTTCGTACACGTCGCTGAACGCCCGCTTCGTCGCGCCGACGTCGAGCCCCGCGTCCGTGAGCCGCTCGGTCGCCTTCGCCTCGTTCTGGCCGAGGACCGCGGGGACGCGGGTGAACTGGCCGGAATTGATGTACCAGACGCCCCCGCCGATCCCCAGGGCGAGCAGGACCGCCACGACGACGAGCAGCGGACCGCGCGGCCGGCGCCGTCCCCGGTCCCGGTGCTCCGCCCGGCCCTCGGAGCGGAGCTCCTGCGCGAGCTCGGGCGGCGGCACGGGGAGCCGGCTGGTGTGCTGGACGTCGTCCTGCGGAAGCGCGGCCGCCGGCGCGACCCGGGGGATCACGCTGGTCCGGTCGTCCGCCCCCGTACGGTCCTCGGCGTGCGCCTGCGGCGGTACGGCGTCCAGCTGCGCGTCCCCGAGGGCCGCCCGGGCCTCCCGGGTGTGCGCGAGGAGCGCGACGGCGTCGTACGGGCGGACCTCGGGGTTGCGGGCGGTGGCGGTCGCCACCAGCTCGTCCAGTTCGAGGGCGAGGCCGGGCACGGCCGCCGAGGGGGCCGGGACGTCGGTGTTCAGGTGCTGGAAGAGGACCTGGGCGGGGGTGTCCCCGGTGTGCGGCTTGGAGCCGGTCAGCATCTCGTACAGGACGACACCGCAGGCGTACACGTCGGCGCGGGTGTCCGCCGTGCCGTGCTCGATCTGCTCCGGAGCCAGGTACGAGACGGTACCCAGGACCGACCCCGTGGTGTTGGTGGCCGAGCCGACCGCCCGTACGAGACCGAAGTCGGCGACCTTCACCCGGCCGTCGTCCCCTATCAGGACGTTCTCCGGCTTCATGTCCCGGTGCACGAACCCGGCCCGGTGCGCGGCGCCGAGCGCGGCGAGCACCGGCTCCAGGATGTCGAGCGCGGCGCGCGGCTGGAGCGCCCCGCGCTCGCGCAGCACGTCGCGCAGGGTGCACCCGGCGACGTACTCCATGGCCAGATAGACGTACGCGCCGTCCGCGCCCTGGTCGAAGACCCCCACCACATTGGGGTGGGAGAGCCGGGCGACGGACTTGGCCTCGCGGATGAACCGCTCGACGAACGCGGCGTCGGTGGCGAGGGCCGGGTGCATCACCTTGAGCGCGAGCACCCGGTCGAGCCGGGTGTCGACGGCCCGGTAGACCGTGGCCATCCCGCCGACGGCGACGCGCGCGTCGACGCGGTAGCGGCCGTCGAGCAGCTGCCCGACGAGAGGGTCCTGAAGGGTCGTGTCCACGGCCCCGAGTTTACGAGCCGGTGAGGACACCCCGTTCCCCACCGGCCCGACCGCAGCACACCTGTGACGCGACGCACGGCACCTCGGGGTCGCCGAAGGGCTCCCGCGTGCTCAGAACGCCGGGCGTTCCGGGTCCAGGACCGCGCGGCCGTCCGTGGGGGAGGAGGCCTCGGCGAAGTGCCGGCGCGGGATCCGGCCCGCCCGGTGGGCCAGCCGGCCCGCCTCCACCGCGTGCCGCATCCCCTCCGCCATCAGCACCGGATCCTGCGCCCGGGTCACCGCGGAGGCGAGCATGACCGCCGAGCAGCCCAGCTCCATCGCCAGCGCGACGTCCGAGGCCGTGCCCGCCCCCGCGTCCAGGATCACCGGCACACCGGCGCGCTCGACGATCAGCTGGAAGTTGTGCGGGTTGCGGATCCCGAGCCCGGAGCCGATCGGCGAGCCCAGCGGCATGATCGCCGCGCACCCCACGTCCTCCAGCTTCCGCGCGAGGACCGGGTCGTCGTTGGTGTACGGAAGGACGATGAAGCCGTCGTCGACCAGCGTCTCGGCCGCGTCGAGGGTCTCGACCGGGTCAGGCAGCAGGGTCCGCTCGTCGGCGATGACCTCCAGCTTGATCCAGTCGGTGCCGAGCGCCTCCCGGGCCAGGCGCGCGGTCAGGATCGCCTCGCCCGCCGTGAAACAGCCCGCCGTGTTCGGCAGGACGCGGATCGAGAGCTTCTCCAGGACGGAGAGGACCGAGCCCCGCACGGTCGGGTCGAGCCGCCGCATGGCGACGGTGGTCAGCTCGGTGCCGCTGACGGCGAGGGAGCGTTCGAGGATCTCCAGGCTCGGGGCCCCGCCCGTGCCGAGGATCAGCCGGGAGGAGAACTCCGTACCGCCGAGGAGGAAGGTGTCGTCGGACATGGCGCTCAGCCTCCCTGTACGGCGGTGAGGACCTCGACCCGGTCGCCCTCGCCGAGGACGGTCGCGGACCACTGGCTGCGCGGCACGACGGTCTCGTTGACGGCCGCCGCCACGCCGGCGGGCGCGGCGGTGAGCGTGGTGACCAGGGAGTCGAGGGTCGTGGGCGCGGCGAGGACACGCGCCTCGCCGTTGACGGAGACGGTCGTGTTCGTGGCGGTCATGCGGGCTGCTCCTGTCGTACGGGGGAGAAGCGGCGGGGAGTGAAGGGGCGGGCCTCGTCAGGAAGCACGCCGGTGGTGAGGAACTCGGCCATGACGTCGCCGGTGACCGGGGTGAGCAGCACGCCGTTGCGGTAGTGCCCGGTGGCAAGGCGGAGGCCGTCGAGCGCGGTCGGGCCGAGCAGCGGTGCGTTGTCCGGCGAGCCGGGGCGCAGGCCCGCCAGGGTCTCGGTGAGCGGCAGCTCGGTGAGGCCGGGGACCAGCTCGTGGGCGTCGCGGAGCAGCTCGTACACCCCGCCCGCCGTGACGGTGGTGTCCCAGCCCAGCTCCTCGCTGGTCGCGCCGACGACCAGCTCGCCGTTCTCGCGCGGGACCAGGTAGACGTGGCTGCCGCGCACGACCGCCCGGACGGTCCGGGACAGGAACGGCGCGAACGCGGGCGGCACGGTGAGCCGCAGGACCTGTCCCTTGACGGGACGTACGGGCGGCAGGACCTCCTGCGGTACGCCCGCGAGCCGGCCGCTGAGGCTGCCCGCGGCCAGCACGACCTGGTCCGCCTCCAGGGCGGAGCCGTCGGTGAGCGTCACGCCCGTGGCCCGGTCCCGTACCACCGTAAGGCGTTCGGCGAGGCTCCGGTGGAAGACCACCCCGGCCCGCTCGCAGGCGGTGACGAGCGCGGCGGCGAGGCGGCGCGGATCGACCTGGTGGTCGCCGTCGACCCGCAGTCCGCCGCGCACGCCCGGCGCCAGCATCGGCTCCAGGCGGCGGCACTCGCGGCCGCTGAGCCACTCCGACTCCAGGCCGGAGCGGATCTGCAGGGCGTGCAGATCGCGCAGATGGGCCCGGTCGTCGGCGTCGAGCGCGACGGCGAGCGTGCCGCAGGCGCGGTAGCCGACGTCGTGCCCTGTGGCGTCCTGGAGTTCGGCGACGAACGCGGGGTAGCGGCGCGCGGAGGCGAGGTTGAGGGCGAGGAGGGTCTCCTCGCCGTAGTGGAGTTCGGTGACGGCGGCGAGCATCCCGGCCGCCACGCGGGCGGCCCCGCCGCCCGGTTCGGGGTCCACGACCGCCGTGGACAGCCCGCGCTGCGCGGACCGCCAGGCGGTGACCAGGCCGATGATCCCGCCCCCGATGACGAGAACGTCAGAGGTACTGCATGTGCTGCGTGTACTGCCTGTACTGCCCGTACTGCGTGTACGCGACATGGGCGTCCAGCCCCTCCCTTCGCCGGCATGACCCGGATCAGGTTCGTACGGTCGGAGGCCGGCCAGCCTCCCTCTCAGCCCGGTGCGTCCGGGCTCCCGCGAGTGCTCTACGTTGACGGTCAGCCTAACCCCAGCCCCCGACGCCCAGTAAGGGAGCCTCCACCGTGGCCCGTTCTCTCGACGGTCTGATCCTCGCCCCGGTCGCCGACCAGGCTCCCGGTCAGGTCGGGACGCGTACCCGGTTCACGTACCACGAGGAGGACGGCCGGATCTGGGCCGAGTACGCGGGCGGGGACGTGGTGCGGGGGTTTCTCGTCGGCACGCGCGCGGGGGATCGGCTCGACTTCCGGTACGTGCAGCTGAAGCAGGGCGGAACGACCTCTTCCGGGCATTGCGCCTCGCTCGTGGTGGAGCTGCCGGACGGACGCGTTCGACTGGAGGAGAGCTGGGCATGGGAGTCCCAGGAGGGCTCCGGCACCAGCGTCGTGGAGCAGCCGCCTTCCTGACGATGTGTCAGATAGTTAAGGTGAACGGGTGAGCGAGCAGATGCAGGCAGAGCAGCGGGTCGTCGTCGTGGGCGCCGGTATGGCGGGGGTGCAGACCGCCGTCGCCCTGCGCGAACAGGGCTTCACCGGAACGGTCACCCTCATCGGGGCCGAGCCCCACCAGCCCTACGACCGGCCGCCCCTGTCCAAGGCGGTCCTCCTCGGCAAGGCCGAGGACTCCGCCTTCGACGTCGACTTCGAGGCGCTCTCCATCGACCTGCGCCTCGGCCTCGACGTGACCGGGCTGCGCGCCGACGACCACGAGATCGAGACCGAGGCCGGACCCGTCCCGTACGACGTCCTGGTCCTCGCCACCGGCGCCGAACCGATCACCCTGCCCGGCACCGAGGGCGTCCCCGGGGTCCACCTGCTGCGCACCCTCGACGACGCCGCCCGCCTCAGGCCCGTCCTGGAGCGCCGCCACGACATCGTGGTCGTCGGCGCCGGCTGGATCGGCGCCGAGTTCGCCACCGCCGCGCGCGAGGCGGGGTGCGCGGTCACCGTCGTCGAGGCCGCCGACCGCCCGCTCGCCGGCGCGCTGCCCGCCGAGGTCGCCGCCCCGATGGCGCGCTGGTACGAGGAGAGCGGCGCCGAGCTCCTCACCCACGCGCGCGTGGAGTCCGTCGAACCCGGCACGGTCGTCCTGACCGACGGCCGGCGGCTGCCCGCCGACGCGGTCGTCGTCGGCATCGGCGCCCGGCCTGCCACCCGGTGGCTCACCGGCTCCGGCATCGCCCTGGGCGCGGACGGCTCCGTCACCGCCGACGACCGGCTGCGCACCTCTCTGCCCGACGTGTACGCCGTCGGCGACTGCGCCTCCTTCCCCTCCGCCCGCTACGGCGCCCGGCTCCTCGTCCACCACTGGGACAACGCGCTCCAGGGCCCCCGGACCGTCGCCGCCGACATCATCGGCGAGACCCCCACGGTCTACGACCCGGTGCCGTACTTCTGGTCCGAGCAGTTCGGCCGGTTCGTGCAGTACGCCGGCCACCACGCCGGAGCCGCCGAACTGGTCCGCCGCGGCGACCCGGCCGACCCCTCCTGGTCCGTCCTCTGGCTCAACGACGGCGCCCTCGTCGCCGTGCTCGCCGTCGGCCGCCCCCGCGACCTGGCCCAGGGCCGCAAGCTGATCGAGTCCGGCGCGAGGCTCGACCCGACCCGCGCCACCGACCCTTCCGTCCCCCTGAAGGCCGCAGTCGAGTAGGGCCCGACTACCGACTGTCAGTCCGGGATGGCAGGCTTGGTCCCGTGACCGAGATTGACGCAAAGACCGATGCTCTCGTCCCCGCCTGGCTCTACCTCCCCGACATCGCGGAAATGCTCGATGTCGAGGTGACGCGCGTGCGGCAGCTGGTCAAGGAGGGCCAGCTCATCGCCGTACGACGCGGCGAGAACAAGGCGCTTCAGGTGCCCGCCGCCTTCATCGACGGCGACAAGGTGGTCAAGGGCCTCTCCGGGACCCTGACCCTCCTGAAGGACGACGGCTTCAGCGACGAAGAAATGCTGGAGTGGCTCTTCACTCCCGACCCCTCCCTGCCGGGCACGCCCGCGCAGGCCCTCAGCGAGAATCGCGGTACGGAGGTGAAGCGCCGGGCCCAGGCGCTCGCCGTCTGACGCACACGCTCTGAAGACACCACACGAGGCCCTGGGGGCCGGCTTCGCCCGGCCCCCTCGGACCGCCGCACCCAACGGGGGGAAGCACCCATGTCCACGCCTCGCGCGCAGCTCGCCGACGCCCGGCTCTACCTCTGCACGGACGCCCGCAGGCGCCAGGGAGACCTCCCGGCCTTCCTCGACGCCGTGCTCTCCTCCGGCGTGGACATCGTGCAGCTCCGCGACAAGGGCATGGAGGCCGGCGAGGAGCTGGAGCACCTCGCCGTCTTCGCCGAGGCCTGCCGCCGGCACGGCAAGCTGCTCGCGGTGAACGACCGGGCCGACGTCGCCCACGCCATCGGCTCCGACGTGCTGCACCTCGGCCAGAACGACCTGCCCGTCCCCGCCGCCCGGAAGATCCTCGGCGAGGACGTCCTGATCGGCCGCTCCTGCCACGCCGAGTCCGAGGTGGACGCGGCCGCCGTCGAGCCGGGCGTGGACTACTTCTGCACCGGCCCCTGCTGGCCCACCCCCACCAAGCCCGGGCGGTACGCCCCCGGCCTCGGCCTCGTGCGGTACGCCGCCGCCCTGGAGCAGGACCGGCCCTGGTTCGCGATCGGCGGTATCGACGAGACCAATCTCGACGAGGTCCTGGACGCGGGCGCCCGCCGGATCGTCGTCGTCCGCGCGATCACCGAGGCCGACGACCCGGCCGCGGCTACAGCCCGTCTGGCCAAGCGGATCCGCGAGCGCTCCGCGTAACGCCTGTCCTGCGTAGCGCCCCCCGTGGCGCCCCGATGGGCGCCAGGGAAACCCCGCCCGAACGCTGTCCAAAAAGGTGTCCACGACTCGGACAGCACTTCGTCGGCCGCAGCACCGCGTCTAACCTGCCGGTATGGCCCTAGGTACCGCTTCCACCCGCTCGGACCGCGCACGCACGGTCCGCGAGATCCTCGCGTCCGGCAAGCCGTCGTACTCGTTCGAGTTCTTCGCGCCCCGCACCGAGAAGGGCGAGCGGAGCCTCTGGAACGCCCTGCGCCGCGTCGAGGCGGTCGGCCCGAGCTTCGTCTCCGTGACCTACGGCGCCGGCGGCACCACGCGCGGCGGCACCGTCAAGGCCACCCAGAAGATCGCCGGTGACAGCACCCTCACCCCCGTCGCCCACCTCACCGCCGTCGACCACTCGGTCGCCGAGCTGCGCAACGTACTCGGCCAGTACGCCGACGCCGGTATCCGCAACATGCTCGCGCTGCGCGGCGACCCGCCGGGCGACCCGCTGGGGGAGTGGGTCGAGCACCCCGAGGGCGTGCAGTACGCCGCCGACCTCGTCCGGCTGATCAAGGAGTCCGGCGACTTCTGCGTGGGCGTCGCGGCCTTCCCGGAGATGCACCCGCGGTCCACCGACTGGGACACGGACATCCGTCACTTCGTGGACAAGTGCCGGGCCGGCGCCGACTATGCCATCACCCAGATGTTCTTCGATCCCGAGAACTACCTGCGGATGCGCGACAGCGTGGTGAAGGCCGGCTGCGAGACGCCGATCATCCCCGAAGTCATGCCTGTTGTGAACGTGAAGACCCTCGACCGGCTGCCCCAGCTGAGCAACGCTCTCTTCCCGGCGGATGTGAAAGACCGCATCCTCGCCGTCAAGGACGATCCGGCCGCTGTACGCTCCATTGGCATCGAGTTCGCGACGGAGTTCTGCGCACGTCTGCTCTCCGAGGGTGTCCCCGGACTGCACTTCATCACGCTGAACAACTCCACCGCGACGCTGGAGATCTACGAGAATCTCGGACTGCACGTGCAGTCGTGACCGGCGTACCCGCCCCAGACCCGTGGCGGTGGCCGTAGGAGAGGGGCGGGCATGGGGTGGACGGTCCTCTACATCGCGTTCGGTGTCGTCGCGTTGTGGCTGCTGGGTGAGGTGCTGCTGCAGTACAAGGCGCGGCTGCGCTGGCGCGTGCTCGCCTTCAGCGGCTTCCTCGGGGTCGTCCTCGGTGTGCTGATGCCGTCCGTCGCGGTGATCGTCGTGGGCGCGGTCGCCTTCGCCGTCGGCCAGACCTATGTGACGCTCTCCTTCCGCCGGGGCTTCTCCACCGGCTGGGCGATCGGCGGCAGCCCCGGCGCGAGCCGCCGCCGCAAGTCCGGCCCGCCCGCCGAGGCCGCCGGCCCCACGCTGGAGGTCAGCGACCTCGCGTACGAGCCGGTCGACCCCTCGTACGACGAGACGCGGGCCGAGACGACGGCCGTCTACGAGCCCCAGCCGATGCCCGAGGACACCGGCCAGTACGGCGTCTACACCCCCGCGTACGACCACGCGCAGGCCAACGCCGAGACCCCGCAGCACTCCTACGGGGGATATGACGGTGGCTACGGCGGCTACGAACAGCACCCGGGATACGCCCCGCAGCCCGGGTACGAGCAGCCCGGCTACGACTATGACAACGGCAGGCAGCAGTACGCCGCCTACTCCGACCCGTACATCGGCCCGGGCACGGACGGCCAGCAGTACGCCGCGTACGACTACGGCACCGGCGGCCAGCAGTCCTACGCGGACCCGTACGCGCCCTCGTACAGCTACGACACCCCGCCCGGCGGGGTGTGGGTGCCGCAGCAGCGGGACGGCGAGCAGCCGGCCCCGCCGCCGCAGCAGGGCGGCCAGGAGTACTACGGCTACGACAACGACCAGCAGTACCGGTACTGACGGCGGCGGTCGGGCCCGATCGCCCGAACCGCTACCGGCGGCCGGCGGTCGGGCCTACCGCGAGCCGCGGAAGTCGTCGCCCTCCACGATCAGTCCGGCGACCAGCGCGCCCGACATGCCCGCGTGGGCGAGCCCGCCGCCCGGGTGGGACCAGCCGCCCGCGAAGTAGAGGCCCGGCAGCGGGGAGCGGTTGGCCGCCGGGAGGTACCGGCCCCGGCCGCCCGCGAGGGCGGGCCCGGGGACCTCGGCGGCGCCCGTCTCGCGCAGGGTGTCCTCGGGGGTGCGGACCTCCTGCCAGAGCAGCCGCTCGCGCAGCCCCGGCACGGCGGACTCCGCAGCGGTGACCATGTCCCCGGCGAGCTCCGCCCAGTCGTACTCGGGGTACAGGTTCACCGTCGCGGAGAGCGTCACCGACTCGTGGTCGGCGTCCGGGCGCAGCGCCGGGTCGTCGGGCCGCAGCACGGTCACCGTCGGCCGGTCCCCGGTCGCGTGGACCACCGTGCGGTGCGCGGCCCCCGCCTCGCGCGCCCCGCGCAGGGCCAGACAGACCGTCAGCCGGCCCGTCGTGTCGCTCTGGTACGACGGCCAGTCGTCCTGGCGCTCCCAGGGGACGACCTGCTCGCCGTAGAGCGCGGGTACCGGTGCCCCGGCGACCACGTGGTCGGCCGCCACGATCTCGCCGCCCGCCAGCTCGACCCCGGCCGCCCGGCCGTCCTTCTCGACGACCTCCGTGACGGCGGAGTCGAAGACGAACTCCACCCGCCGCTTCAGGCACCGCTGGTACAGCGCGTCGGCGAGCGCCCGGATGCCCCCGCTCACGTACCAGGACCCGAAGGTCTGCTCCATGTACGGCAGGACGGCCGCAGAGGCGGGGGCGGTGGCCGGATCGAAGCCGTACGCCCAGGCGTACGCGTCGACGAGGGCGACAAGGCGTGGGTCGCGCAGCTCGCGCGCGCCGACCTGCGCGAGCGTGGTCGTGGGGCGCCGCAACAGGCCCGCCTTGAGCGCCGGATACGGCTCCCGGGCGAGCGGCGTGGTGTCCGCGGCCTGCGGCTCCTCCAGGAGGGGCCGGCGCGTGCGGTCCCAGGCCTCGCGGGCCCGGCCCAGGAAGTCGCCCCAGCGCTCGCCCGCGCCCGCGCCGAGCGCCGCGTCCAGGGCGGAGGCCGTGCCGGCCCGCGAGGCGTTCGGCAGGTCCACGCGGGTGCCGTCGGCGAAGACATGACGGCTCGCCGGGTCGACCTGCGTCAGCTCGACGAGCTCCTCCAGGGGCTCCTTGCCGGTCTTGACGAACAGATCGCGGTAGACCGCGGGCAGGTGCAGCAGACCGGGGCCGGTGTCGAAGCCGAACCCGTCCCGCTCGAAGCGGCGCACCGCGCCGCCGTACGTCCCGCCGCGCTCGTACACCGTCACCCGGTGGCCCGCCACGGCCAGCCGGGCGGCCGCCGCCATGGCGCCCATCCCGGCGCCGATCACCACAATCCGTGCCATGCCAGCGACCCTATCGGCCGCCACTGACAGCCCTGTCAGTCGGGCGGGACCGAGTGCCGCGGCTGCGCGGCGGCCAGCCGGCGCTCCTCCCTGCGCTGCGCCCGGCGGCGCAGGAAGCGGCGGATGGCGTGGGCCAGGAAGACCAGTATCACCAGGCCGAGCACGAGCAGGACGGCCGCGATGATCGCCGCCGCCTGGGGGTTGAATATGGCGAAGGTGATGATCCCGGCGACCCCCAGGTCCTCCGCCGTGCTCATGGCGATGTTGGAGAACGGTTCCGGCGAGGTGTTGATCGCCATCCGGGTCCCGGCCTTGACGAAGTGGCTCATCAGGGCGGTCGAGCCGCCGACCGCGCCCGCCGCCAGGTCGGAGAGCGAACCCGACTGCCCGGCCAGCAGGGCGCCGACCACGGCTCCGGCCACCGGCCGGATCACCGTGTGGACGGAGTCCCAGACGGAGTCGACGTAGGGGATCTTGTCCGCCACCGCCTCGCAGAGGAAGAGCACACCGGCGGCGATCAGGACGTCGGTGCGCTGCAGCGACTCGGGCACCTCGTCGGTGAGACCGGTCGCGCCGAAGATGCCGAGCAGGAGGACCACCGCGTACGCGTTGATCCCGCTCGCCCAGCCGCTGGTGAAGACCAGGGGGAGTACGGACACGCCCGCGATCGTAACCAGCTCTGAGTATCCGTACCTAGGGGGCGAGATGAGTAGATACGCGGATGGGCGCGGACCCGCGCGGACGAGAGAGTGGTGTCCACGGAAGGGGCGCGGCTCCGGGACCGCCGACACGGGGTGGCGGAACGGGGCCGCGCGCCTGCCGGCACGGGGGCACGGGGGTGCACGGGGGTGCACGGGGGTGCAGGAAACGCGAACGGCGAGGCTCGGGGGGATCGAGCCTCGCCGTTCGTCGTGTTGCCGACCGTGTGTGGGGAGCTAACGCCCGCTCACGCGCCCGTGCAGCAGCCGGGACAGGGCGCTGTGGACGTCGTCGAGCGAGCGCTCCCGCTGGAAGGCCTGCCAGTCCAGGGCGGCCACCAGGACCATCCCGACCAACGCGGCCGCCGTGAGCGGGATGTCGATGTCCTGGCTCAGCTCGCCCTCGTCGACGCCCTGGCGCAGGACGCCCTCCACCACCGCGACGGCCTGCTGGCGGACCACCAGGAGGGTCGAGTTCCAGGCCCGGTTGGTGCGCCAGAGCTCGGCCACGTACAGCTGGGTGAAGGCCGGATAGCGGTTGATGAAGACCAGTCCCGCCCGGATCATCGCGTCCAGCGCGTCGACCCGGTTCCCGCCCTGCCGCTCCGTCTCCTCGGCCGCCTCTCGAAGGGAGGCGGTGAGCAGGCCGACGCCGTGCCGCAGCAGCTCCTCGAAGAGCTCGGTCTTGCTCTTGAAGTTGTAGTAGACCGTGCCCTTGGCGACCCCCGCGCGCTCCGCGATCTCGTCCACCGTCGTCGCCGAGAAGCCCTGCTCGGCGATGAGCGTGACGGCGGCCTCGTAGAGCTTCGCGCGCGTGGCCTGGCGTCTGGTGCTGCTGCTGTCCATGGGCTCGATTCTCACAGGTTCCGGTGGTCTCACAGGCTCAGATCGGGGTGCAGCCGGTCAAGCGTCCAGACCTGCTTGCGCCGGGCGGAGACGGCCGTCAGCGCGAGCGCCCCGAGCGTGAACGCGGCGAGCACCGCGCACGCCTGCCACACGGGTCCCATCCCGCCGCCCGAGATCAGCCGGCGCAGCGACTCGACCACGTAGCTCATCGGCAGGAACGGGTGGATGGCGTTGAAGAAGCCGGGGCTGGTCTGCACCGGGTACGTGCCGCCCGCCGAGGTCAGCTGGAGCATCAGCACGGCGAGCACCAGGATCCGGCCCGCCGCGCCGAAGCGGGCGTTGAGCCACTGGATGATCGCGGCGAAGCAGCAGGTCACCAGGGCGAGGAAGCCGACCGTTCCGGCGGCCCTCGCCATCTGCAGGCCGAGACCCCAGTGCAGCACCGACATCAGCGCGGCGACCTGGAGCAGCCCGATGGCCGCGACGGGCAGCCAGCCGGCCAGGGCGATCCGCCAGGCGGAGGCGCCGGCGGCGAGCGCGCGCCGGTTGAGCGGCTGGATGAGCATGTACGCCACCATCGCGCCGACCCAGAGGGAGAGCGGGATGAAGTACGGGGCGAAACCGGTGCCGTAGTTGGGCGCCTTGTGGAGCGACTGGGAGGCCAGCTCGACCGGGTCCGCCATGACCTCCGTACGCCGGTCGCGCTCGTCCTTGTCGTAGTCGGGGATCTTGGTGACCCCGTCCTTCAGACCGGTGGCCAGCTCGCCCGAGCCGTCGGCCAGCTTGAACAGCCCGCCGTCGAGGTCCCCGGCGCCCTTCTTCAGCTTGCCGACGCCGGTGTCGAGGTTCACCGAGCCGCCCTTGGCGCTGGTCAGGCCCGTGTGGAGCTCGTCGGCGCCCTTGGCGACCTTCTGGGCGCCCTCGTTCAGCTTGTTGATCTTCTTGACGGCGTCCTCGAGGTCGGTGTCGAGGTGCGGGGCCGCCTCGGCCACCTCGGCGGCCTGCTTCTGGACGGTGGCCAGCTTGGCGTCGAGCTTCTTCAGATCGCCGTCGCTGCCCTTGGACAGCTCGTGGAGATCGTCGGCGATCTTGGCCACGTCGCCGGCCGAGGTCTTGGCCTCCTTGAGGACCTCGCAGGCCTTGGCGTCGGGCAGGAGGTTGTCGACGCACTGCTTCTTGTGGAGGGCCTCCAGCTTGTCGTCGGCCAGGTGCGCGGCGCTCCGGGCGAGCGGGGCGCGCCGGACCACGTCGGCCAGGTCGTTGCGGACGGCCGTGGCCGCGTCGCCGACCAGGCGGGCGGTGTCGCCGATCGCCTTGCCGTTGTCCTTCAGGTACGGGCGGACCTTGGCGGCCGTCCCGTTGACCTTGTCGGCGAGCTCCTTCGTGCCGGCCGCGACCTGCCGGGAGCCGGTCTCCAGCTGGCCCGCGCCCTTGTCGAGCTTCTTCAGTCCGGTGGCCAGGTTCCCGCTGCCGCTCTTGGCGTCCTTCAGCCCGTCGGCCAGGTCCTTGGAGCCCTTCTTGGCCTTGTCCACGCCGTCCTTGACGTCACCCGCGCCCTTGGCCGCCTCGGCGGTGGCCTCGTGGATGTCCGAGAAGGAGATGAAGATCTTGTCGAGGAAGGAGCGCGAGGACTTGGTCGAGGCGGCGGTGCGGACCTCGGAGAAGACCGTCCGCGAGATCTGCCCGACGATGTAGTTGTTGGCGTCGTTCGTGCGGACCCGCAGCGCACCGGTCTCGGGGGAGTCGCCCGAACTGGAGGCGATCCGGGAGCTGAAGTCGCCGGGCATGGTCAGCGAGAGGTAGTACGTCCCGTCCTCCACGCCCTCGCGCGCCTCGGCGTCGCTCACCTGGTGCCACTCGAAGACCTTGCTGTCCAGCAGGTTCTCGGTGATGTCGGCGCCCGCGGTGATCTTCTTGCCGTCGGCGGTGGCGCCCTTGTCCTCGTTGACGAGCGCGACGGGTATCCGGTCGAGCCTGCTGTACGGGTCCCAGAAGGACCAGAGGTACAGCGCGCCGTACAGCAGCGGCAGCAGCAGGATCGCGACGAGCGCGGCGCGCGGCAGCTTCCCCCTGCCGAACCGCTTCAGCTCAAGCGCGGCCAGTCTCGGCGAGCGCATCGGCTTCCCCCTCCTCGGTCGTGTCTTCGTCGGTGGCGGCGGTGGTGTCTTCTTCGGCGCTCTCGGCGTCCGCGGCGGCGTCTTCGGTGCTCTCGGCGCTTTCCACGTCCGTGTCGCCGCTGTCGTCAGTGGCGTCCGCGTCGTCCGCCGCGCGCGGTGCGGTGGTGATCTTCAGGGCGTCCTCGGGTGCCTCGCTGCACACGGCGAGCACGGTCGTGCCCGCGTCGGCGATCGAGCGGAGGAGCTTCCAGGCCTCGGCCCGGTCGGCGGCCGAGAGCTTGAGGTCGGTGTCGTCGAGGGCGAGCAGCCGGGGGCGGCCGATCAGCGCCAGGGCCACGGAGAGGCGCAGCGCCTCCAGGCGCTCCAGGTCGCGTACGGAGGTCCGCTCGGCCTTCGGCAGGGCGTCCAGGTCGAGCCCGGAGGCCTCCAGGGCCGCGTCGATCCGCGCCTTCGTGGCGGCGGCGCGCTCGGCGGGCGGCCGGAACAGGGCCCGTACGGCGCCGTCGTACCGGCGCTGGAGCAGGGCGCGCTCGCGCAGGTGCTCGGCGACGGTGAGCGCGGGGTCGAGGTCGCTGACCCCGGGCACCGGGCCGAGCGCGCTGATCCGGCGCACGGCGGCCATCCTGCGGGGCAGCGGGAGCCCGGCGACCTCGGCGTGGCCCTCGTGGGGCTTCATCCGGCCGCTCAGCGCGAGCAGCAGACAGGTGCGCCCCGACCCGGACGGGCCCTCGATCGCGACGAGCGCGCCGGGTTCGGCCCGGAAGCCGACCTCGCGGAAGACCCAGCCCCGCGGCCCCTTCAGCCCGAATCCGTCCGCGACGACGGCGGCGCCGTGCGGCTCCTCCGGCTTCGCATCCACCGGTCCACCCCCCGATTCCCCTTTTTTGAACTGACCAGTCAGTGCAAAAACTTACCCCTGGATCGGCGATCTCGGCAAAACAGCAGGTCAGGGCGATTGTCAGTGGTGCCCTTCACGATGGACACATACGGACACAGAGCCGTCACACGACGACAGGAGGCACGTCATGAACAGCTCCTCCGCAGCCGCCGTCCACCCTGTGCTGCGTCGCCAGACCGCGCCGCCCGCAGCCCTCGATCTGCTCGCCCAGGCCCGCGCCGGCCTGGACGAGGCCGCCGGCCTCGACCGGTCCAACGAGCGGTACGCCACCGCGCACCTCGCCGCCCTGCGCACCGCCGCCGCCGTGCTCGCCGTCCGGGGCAGGCCCGAGACCAACCCGCGCAAGCGGACCCGGATCCGCAGCGCCTGGGAGGTGCTGCCGGAGATAGCGCCGGAACTCACGGAGTGGAGCGCCCTGTTCGCCTCCGGCGCCGCCCGTCGCGCCCGGGCCGAGGCGGGCATCCCGGGCGCGGCCACCCCGCGCGACGCCGACGACCTGATCCGGGACGCCGGGATGTTCCTGCGCCTGGTCGAGCGCCTCCTCGTCCTCCAGCCCGTGCTTCCCCGCCGACCCGCCGACGGGGAAGCCACCGGGTGAGGGGGCGGCTGAGCCGGGGACGGCCCGCGAGGCCATAGGGTGGGAGGCGTTCGTACACCGTCACCGAGGAGTCAACAGCCGTGTCGGACCCTTCCCCTGTCTTCGGTCGAGAGGCGTCGTCGCGCCCGTCGCGCGCCTCCCTTCGTACGGCCGTCGTCTGGGACGTCCTCAAGGACGCCCTCGACCGCCGGGTCAAGGCCACCGGGAAGGACAGCCTCGATGTCCTCGACACGGGCGGCGGCTCCGGCAACTTCGCGGTGCCGGTGGCCCGGCTCGGCCACCGGGTCACGGTCGTCGACCCCAGCCCCAACGCCCTCTTCGCGCTGGAGCGCCGGGCCGCCGAGGCCGGCGTCGCCGAGCGGGTCACCGGCGTCCAGGGCGACATCCACGGCCTCTTCGACGTGGTCGGCCGCGACGGCTACGACGTGGTGCTCTGCCACGGCGTCCTGGAGTACGTGGACGACCCGGCCGAGGGCGTACGGAACGCGGCCGCCGCGCTGCGGGACGGCGGCGCGCTCAGCCTGCTCGCGGCGGGCGTCGGCGGCGCCGTCCTCGCCCGCGCGCTGGCCGGACACTTCACCGAGGCCAGGAACGCCCTCGGCGACCCGGACGGGCGCTGGGGCGACGGCGACCCGGTGCCCCGGCGCTTCACCGCCGACCAGCTCACCGAGCTGGCCGGCGCGGCCGGTCTCGACGTCGGCGCGGTGCACGGCGTACGGGTCTTCGCCGACCTCGTCCCCGGTGTCCTGGTGGACACCGAACCCGGCGCGGCGGAGGCCCTGCTCAAGCTGGAGGCCGCCGCGGCGGAGCTTCCGTCGTTCCATGCCATCGCCACCCAGTTGCACCTCCTGGGCGAGAAGCGCGCCTGATACCCGGTGGTGGTGCGCTGATCAGCGACGCAGCCGCACATGGAGTACGCCACAGAACCTCCGGTCGACGGCTTTGCCCCGTATGATCGGGGGACACGATCCGGCATGACGGGCAAGGTGCTGGGGAATCAACGCCTCAGCAACCCGACCGCGTGGCGGCCCGGATTGACGAATAGGCGTTGAGGGCGGGTTTCACGGGGGCGAATCCCTGCCTATCCTGAAAGGGCCGCATCCCGGTCGCCCCCGCGACCGACGACTAGGAGGACTCCGTGCCGCTCTCGGAGCACGAGCAGCGAATGCTCGAGCAGATGGAGCGAGCGCTGTACGCCGAAGATCCCAAGTTCGCGACAGCGCTCGAGGGAAGCGGGCTGCGTACGTACACCCGGCGACGGGTCTACCAGGCAGTCGCCGGCTTCCTGGTGGGTATCGCGCTCCTCATGGCTGGAATGGTCGCTCAGCAGTGGTGGATCAGCGTGGTGGGGTTCCTCGTCATGCTGGGCTGCGCGGTGATGGCCGTGACAGGCTGGCGCAAGGCGCCCAAGCCGGGTGAGCAGCAGCAGGCGAGTGCGGGGGAGGCGGCCGGTGGCCGTCGGACCCGACAGCGTCGCTCGATGATGAACCGGATCGAGGAGCGCTGGCAGCGCCGCCGCGACGAGCAGCAGGGCGGCGGCCACTGAGGCCGCGCCGAGGGCCCTGCCCCTGACAGATAGTTTCTTGAGCGAGCCCCGTGGGCCCGGAACGCGACAGCGCGTCCCGGGCCCACGGGGCTCGTCGCATGTCTCATGTGTCTCGTGGATGTTCTCGGCTCGTGGATGTATGAGTACGTCCGTCACCGACGCGCCGCGAGGCCGGCGCCCACCCCCGTAAGGGCGGGGCACCGGCCCCCGGCGGGCGTCAGCCCTCGTGGCGGGACGGGCGCTGGAACCGGGCGGTCACCCGCGCCGTCAGGGTGTCGCGGCGGGCGCCCCAGGCCGTCGTCGTGGCCGACCACCAGGAGGAGGCCCGCCAGATCACCCGGACGGTCGAGCGCGGCGCCAGCAGGGCGCGGAGCCGGACCCGCCGGGAGGCGACCGCCGCGAAGCCCGACCGGACCAGCGCCACCTCGTCCACGAGGCCCGTGCCCGGGCGGGGCTGCGGGGCGTACAGCACCTGCTCGACCGCCCGCGCCACCCGGTGCACCGCGCTCGCCGGCTCGCCCTCCAGGGAGCCGAGCCGGACGATCCGCGCCGCCGTCCTGCGGGGCGTCATCGACTCGTCCGGGACCACCCCGTGGTCCCAGGCCGTGTCGTTGATCTCCTGCCACGCCTCCAGCGTCCTGGCCACCCCGTCCTCGGCCGTACGGCCCGGGGAGCCGAGCCGCCGTGCCCGTACCCGGGACCGGTAGAGGAACGGCGACAGCGGGAGCAGCAGCACCACCGCCACCCCCAGGGCCACCAGGGCCACCGTCAGGAGATCCGTGCCGCCTCCGTCCGACGCGTCGGCGCCCGCCGGCTCGTCCTGGCCGCACTCGCCCTGCCGGCGCATCTGCGCAGGGCAGCTCTCCGAGGTCCTCGGCGCCGCGGACGGCGTCGCCGACGCGCTCGTCGACGGCTGAGCCGACTCGCTCGGCGTGCCCGAGGGGGACTGCTCACGCGTGTACTCAGGCGTGGAGCCCCGGGACGGGGTCGGCTCGAACCGGGTCCACCCCGCGCCCTCGAAGTACAGCTCGGGCCAGGCGTGGGCGTCCCGGATGCCGACCGACATCGTGCCGTCGGACTGCCGACTGCCCGGCATGAAGCCGACCGCCACCCGCGCCGGGATCCCGAGCGAGCGCGCCATCGCCGCCATCGAGAACGAGAAGTGGACGCAGAAGCCCTCCCGGCGCTCCAGGAAGCGCGAGATGGCCTGGACTCCCGTACCGGACTCCACCTCGACGTCGTAGCGGAAGCCGCCGTCCGTCGTGAACCAGTCCTGGAGCTTCACCGCCCGCTCGTAGTCGTTCCGGGCACCCTTCGTGACCTGCAGAGCCGTCGCCCGGACATCGAGCGGCAGCGAGTCGGGGACCTTGGTGTACTCCGTGCGCAGCGCCTCCGGCGCCGGCGGGGCCGCCGCCAGCTGCTGGGCCGTCGGCCGGACGTCCAGGCTGGTCACCGTGTACCGGGCACCCTTGGTGTTCTGCCCGTCGTCGCCGACGAGCATCCGCCCGGTCGGCTCGTACCGCCAGCGCCCGCCGATCTCCACCCGGTCCGCCGGGAAGGGCATCGGCAGCCACTTCTGCTCGTACGTCGGGGAGGCGACGAAGTTGCCCGTCACCTCGATCGTGCGGACCTGGTCGCTCAGCCCGGCCGGCCGGGGCAGCCGCTCGGGCACGTCCTGGATCGGCCGGACCGAGGACTTCCACGACGTGCCGTCGAACTGGTCGAGCGCCACGAGCCGCAGATACATGCCGCTCGTGTCGGTCGCGTTCGTCCGGTACCGGAGCACCTCGCGGTCCTCGGGCTGCCGGAGGTTGTCCTGGAGCGAGACCAGCGGGTTGACCGCCGAGATCGTGCCGCCCTTGCCCCGGTCGCCGGGGCCCTCGCCCGGCGCGCCGAACAGGCCGCCCGAGAGCGTGGGCAGCACGGCCGGCACGGCCAGCGCGACGCCCATGGCGAGCACGCCGATCCGCCGACCGGTCCGCACGGCGGCGAGCGCCTTCCCGCCGCCGCCCCCGCCTCCTGAGCCGCCAGGCGTCCCAGGGCCACCGGCCCGCGCCGCGCCGCCGAAGACCCGGCCCCACTGCGAGAGCCGGTCCCGGCTCTCGGCCAGGAGCAGCAGGAGGTAGCCGGAGGCCGCGAGCAGGAACCAGATCCAGCTCGCACCGCCCTCGGAGAGCCCCGCGGCCACCGAGTACAGCGCGAGCAGCGGCAGGCCCGCCGGGGCCGCGCTGCGGAACGTCACCGCGACGGTGTCCACCAGGAGCCCGATCAGGAGCACGCCGCTGACCACCATCAGCCGGATGCCGTCGGTGTCCGGGGCGGGCGGGGCGTACGTGCCGACGTCACCGGCGCCCGCCTGGAACAGCGCGGCGAACCGCTCGAACGCCTGCGGCCCCGGCAGGACGCCGAGCAGCGCCTCCTCCCGGGCGAAGACCAGGGTCAGCGCGAGGAGCGTGACGACGAGCTGGGCCGCCACCGTCAGCGGCCTGGCCAGCGGCACGCGCCGGGTCAGCGCGCCGACCCCGCTCTGCAGCGCGAGCAGGAACGCCGCCGTGAAGATCCACGTCGACGGGTTCACCAGCGGCAGGAGCGCGCCCGCCGCCATCAGTGTGGCCGCGTAGGCGCCCAGTGTCAGCCGCCCGCGGCCGCTCATGCCCAACCTCCGTACGTGTCATCCGCGGCGCTCTCCGCCCGGATGCCGCTCGCCTGCCGCCACAGCTCGGCGAGCCCGGCCCCCGGGGGCACGGCCAGCGCCGTCCAACCGGCCTCGCGCAGCTGCCGCAGCCGCTCGTCGACGGCGCCGGCCACGGCGCCGCCGGTCAGCCACGTCCCGGAGTCCAGGACGAAGGCGACGGCCGCGCCGCCGCGCCGGCGCATCCGGGCGGCCAGCGCGGCCTGCTCCTCGTCGATGTCGCCGACGAAGGCGACCAGCAGGCCTTCGTTCCCCCCGCGCAGCACGTCGTACGCGCGGGAGAGCCCGGCCCCGTCGGAGTGGTCCACGACGGCCAGGGCGTCCATCATCAGCCCGGCCGCCTCGGCCGAGTCCTGCGAGCTGCCCGCGAAGCCCTCGGTGCCCTCGCCGGGCACCGCCGTGCCCGTGTCGGTGAGGAGCCGTACAGAGAAGCCCCGCTCCAGCATGTGGACCAGGACGGAGGCCGCGCCGGACACCGCCCATTCGAAGGCCGAGTCCGGGCCCGCGCCCTGGTAGGCGATCGCGCGGGTGTCAAGCAGCACCGTGCAGCGGGCCCGCTGCGGCTGCTCCTCACGGCGCACCATCAGCTCGCCGTAGCGCGCGGTGGACCGCCAGTGCACCCGGCGCAGGTCGTCGCCGTGGCGGTAGGCGCGCGGAATGATGTCGTCGTCCCCGGCGAGCGCCAGCGAGCGCAGGGAGCCGTCGCCGTACCCCGACGCCTCGCCGGTCAGCTTCACCGCGGGCAGCGCCTCGGTCCTGGGGACGACGGTCAGGGTGTCGTACGCGCTGAACGAGCGGGTCAGCTCGCACATCCCGAACGGGTCGTTCAGCCGCAGCTGGAGCGGGCCGAGCGGGAACCGGCCGCGCAGATCGGAACGGACCCGGTACGACACCTCGCGCCGGCCGCCCGCCTCGACCCGGTCCAGGACGAAGCGGGGCCGCGGCCCGAGCATGTACGGGACGTGGTCCTGGAGCATGAGCAGCCCGGTGGGCAGCTTGGAGACGTTGTCCATCCGCAGGTGGACCCGGGCCTCCGAGCCGACCGCGACCCGCTGCGGGGAGAGCCGCCGGCTGCCCGCGACCCGGTAGCGGGTGCGGTGGAGCACGCCGACGCAGATCAGCGGCAGCGCGGCGAGCAGCAGCCCGACGCGCAGCAGGTCGCCCTGGCCGAGGACGTAGGCGCAGATCCCGGCGGCGACCCCGGCGGCGAGGAAGGACCGGCCGCGCGTGGTGAGACCGCTCAGGGCGGCGCGCAGACCGGTCGGGTCCTCACCCGGGCGACCGTCCCGGTCGTCGTCGCCCCGCTGCCCCTCCGGCGCGGCGGAGGTGGCCATCACAGCGACCGGACGCCGGGCTGCTGCTGGCCGTAGTGCGGGCCGGCGGGCGGCGCCGCGGCGGGGACGGGCGTGCGCTGCAGGATGTCGCGGACGACCTGCTCCGAGGTGCGCCGGTTCAGCTGGGCCTGCGCCGTCGGCAGCAGCCGGTGGGCGAGGACGGGCACGGCGAGGGCCTGGAGGTCGTCCGGCAGGACGTACTCGCGGCCGCTGAGCGCGGCGGACGCCTTGGCGGCGCGCAGCAGGTGCAGCGTGGCCCGTGGCGAGGCGCCGAGCCGCAGGTCCGGGTGGCTGCGGGTGGCGGCGACGACGTCCACGGCGTACCGGCGGACGGAGTCGGCGACGTGGACCGCCCGTACCGTGTCGATCAGCTTGACGATGTCGTGGGCGTGCGCGACGGGCTGCAGGTCGTCCAGCGGGTTGACCGCCCCGTGGATGTCGAGCATCTGGAGCTCGGCCTCCGCGCTGGGGTAGCCGATGGAGACCCGGGCCATGAAGCGGTCGCGCTGCGCCTCGGGGAGCGGGTACGTGCCCTCCATCTCCACCGGGTTCTGCGTGGCCACCACCATGAACGGGCTCGGCAGCTCGTACGTCTGCCCGTCCACCGTGACCTGCCGCTCCTCCATGGACTCCAGGAGCGCGGACTGGGTCTTCGGCGAGGCGCGGTTGATCTCGTCGCCGATCACGATCTGGGCGAAGATCGCGCCCGGCTTGAACTCGAAGTCACGCCGCTGCTGGTCGAAGATCGACACGCCCGTGATGTCCGAGGGCAGCAGATCGGGCGTGAACTGGATGCGGCGCACCGAGCAGTCGATGGACCGCGCCAGCGTCTTGGCCAGCATCGTCTTGCCGACGCCGGGGACATCCTCGATCAGAAGATGTCCCTCGGCGAGCAGCACGGTCAGCGAAAGCCGTACGACCTCAGGCTTGCCCTCGATCACACCCTCCACCGACCTGCGGACACGCTCCGCTGTGGTGGTCAGATCTGTGAGGCTCGCTCGATCGTCATAGGTCGTCACCCGGCCCTCCTCGGCCCCTCCGTAAACACCGACACCTGCCCCCGCGGTGATTCGGGGGGTGTCACCCGAGCATTCTTGTTGCCCTTGGCGGGTTGTGTCACTTGGCTGTGGACAAGTGGGAGCGATTTGCCGGGGTTTGCTCTATTGCGCCCAGGGGATCGGGCAGGAGATCGGGGCCGATCAGGCCGGGTCGATCTCGCGGAGCAGACCGGTGGTCACGTCGAAGACGAAGCCGCGGACGTCCTCGGTGTGCAGCAGGAACGGCGAGGTCCGCACCCGCTGCATCGACTGCCGGACGTCCTGCTCGACATCGCGGAAGGCCTCCACGGCCCAGGCCGGCCGCTGGCCGACCTCCATCTCGATGTCGTGCCGGAAGTCCTCGGTGAGGGACTCCAGGCCGCAGCCGGTGTGGTGGATGAGGACCACGCTGCGCGTGCCGAGGGCGCGCTGGCTGATCGTGAGGGAGCGGATCACGTCGTCGGTGACCACGCCGCCGGCGTTGCGGATGGTGTGGCAGTCGCCCAGTTCCAGGCCGAGCGCGGCGTGCAGGTCGAGCCGGGCGTCCATGCAGGCGACGACGGCCACGTTCAGGACGGGGCGGGCGTCCATGCCGGGGTCGGCGAAGCGGGCGGCGTATCGCGCGTTGGCCTCGACGAGCCGGTCGGTGACCGTGCCATTGGTGGGTATCGCGGCGGAATCGGCGGAATCTGTCGAAGCTGTGGAGTTGGCGGAGAGGTGCGCAGAGGTCGACATGTTTATGACGGTAGTGGTCACGCGCTTGCGAGGCCCGCTGTGAGAGTGGACAAAGAACGCCATTGAGCCTTGTTGTGAGGTAACCCACAGGCCGGGTGAGACAGGGTCCATCCGGGTGAGTCGCCGGGAATGCCCGGCTCCGGCCGAAGGCCCGCGCGACGCGCCAGCCGGTTGATTGACCGTCGGGGTCAGTGGACTAAAGTGACGCGGAGTTTGACGGAGACAATGAGCGATTTCCGCAGTTTCTCCCCCGCGTGTGCGGCGGATGCGTAGCGGCCGCGCCGAATCTGAGCCGAATTCTGAGAGGGCGCATTGAGCAACGACCGACACGTCCCGGTGATGCTCCAGCGGTGCCTGGACATGTTGGCCCCCGCACTGGAGCGCCCCGGCGCGGTCGTCGTCGACTGCACCCTCGGCCTCGGCGGCCACAGCGAGGCACTGCTCAAGCGGTTCCCCGAGGCGCGCCTGATCGCCCTCGACCGGGACAAGGAGGCGCTGCGGCTCTCCGGCGAGCGGCTCGCCCCGTACGGGGAGCGCGCGACCCTCGTCCACGCGGTCTACGACGAACTGCCCGAGGTCCTCGACCGGCTCGGCGTCCCGCGCGTCGACGGCATCCTCTTCGACCTGGGCGTCTCCTCCATGCAGCTCGACGAGGCCGACCGCGGCTTCGCGTACGCGCAGGACGCGCCGCTCGACATGCGCATGGACCAGACGACCGGGGTCAGCGCGGCGGAGGTCCTCAACACCTACCCGGCCGGCGAACTGGTCCGCATCCTGCGGGCGTACGGCGAGGAGAAGCAGGCCAAGCGGATCGTCTCCGCGGTCGTGCGCGAGCGCGACAAGGAACCGTTCACCAACAGCGCCCGCCTGGTCGAACTGATCCGGGACTCGCTCCCACAGGCGGCCAAGCGCACCGGCGGCAACCCGGCCAAGCGCACCTTCCAGGCCCTGCGCATCGAGGTCAACGGCGAGCTGACGGTCCTGGAGCGGGCGATCCCGGCGGCGGTGAAGGCGCTCGCGGTGGGCGGCCGGATCGCGGTCCTGTCGTACCACTCCCTGGAGGACCGGCTGGTCAAGCAGGTCTTCGCGGCGGGCGCGGCCAACACCGCTCCGCCCGGCCTGCCGGTGGTCCCGGAGCAGTACCAGCCCCGCCTGAAGCTGCTCACCCGCGGCGCGGAACTCCCCACCGAGGAGGAGATCGCCGAGAACCGCCGCGCGGCCCCGGCCCGGCTCAGGGGAGCGCAGCGCATCCGGGAGGACGTACTCCGGTGAGCGACGCACGCGAGGACAGGCACGCATGACGATGAAGGGGCCGCTCAAAGGGCGGGCGGCGCGGCTCGGGCGGCTCATGCCGTCGGGGCCGAGCAGCGCGGCCCGTACCCCCTTCGTCCTGCTCGTCGTCGTACTCCTCGGCGGCGGGCTCATCACGCTCCTGCTGCTGAACTCCGCCCTCAACCAGGGCTCCTTCAAGCTGCGCGACCTCAAGAACCGCACCACCGAGCTGACCGACGAGGAGCAGGCCCTCCAGCGCGACGTGGACGACCACTCCGCGCCCGACGCGCTGGAACGGCGGGCCCGGGAGCTCGGCATGGTCCCCGGCGGCAGCCCCGCCTTCCTGGAGCCGGACGGGACGGTCAAGGGCCGGCCGTCCAAGGCCTCCGCCCCGAAGCCGGACCCGACGCCGACCGTGAAGCCCGTCCCCACCCGGACGGCCACTCCGAGCGGCACGGCCACCCCGACCGGCCCGCCCGCGAACCCCACCACGCCACCACCCGCGCACACGACCGCGCCCGCCCCGACGAACTCCGGCAGGTGACCTCAGTGCCCCCCAAGGAGCCCCCGCGCCGCCGCGTGCCCGGCCCCGCGCACCCCGCCCGCCCGGCCCGCCCCCGGCCCCCGGCCGCCGCACGTC
>NZ_JBHXPI010000031.1:69303-82390 GCF_042718575.1 Streptomyces sp. NPDC058579 | reverse complement strand
ACATCCCCCGCCGCCCCGTCCACCACCCCCAACACCCCGGCCACGACCGCCGACGCCCCGCGCACCACCCCCGCCGCCCCGTCCACCACCCCCACCACCCCGTCCACCACCCCCGACGCCCTAGTCACCACCGGCGGCACTGAGTCCAACCAACTCGCCCTCCTCCTCGCCCGCGAGCGTCAGCGGCGCCACCACCCCGGCCACGCCCTCCAGACCGTCGTCGGTGCCAACGCCCACCACTCCTTCCACCGCGCCGCCTGGCTCCTCGGCCTCCCCGAACCCGTCACCGTGCCCACCCCCAACGGCACCCTCGACCCGGTCGCCCTCGACGAGGCCCTCACCGACCTCCACGGCCCCCTCCTCGTCGTCGCCACCGCCGGCACCACCGACACCGGCCGCATCGACCCCCTCCCCGAGATCGCCGACCTCTGCGACGCCCACCACGCCGACCTCCACATCGACGCCGCCTACGGGGGCCCCCTCCTCTTCAGCGACACCCACGGCCCCCTCCTCAAAGGCCTCGACCGCGCCCGCACCGTCACCCTCGACCTGCACAAACTCGGCTGGCAGCCCGTCGCCGCAGGACTCCTCGCCGTACGGGACAAGAGCGACCTCACCGCCCTCTCCCACACCGCCGACTACCTCAACGCCGCCGACGACACCGAAGCCGGCCTCCCCGACCTCCTCGGCCGCTCCCTGCGCACCACCCGCCGCCCCGACATCCTCAAGATCGCCGTCACCCTCCGCGCCCTCGGCCGCAGCGGACTCGGCGCCCTCGTCGACCAGGTCCACGCCCTCGCCCAACACCTCGCCGACCTCATCGACAAGACCCCCGGCCTCCAGCTCTACGAACGCCCCACCCTCACCACCGTCCTCTTCCGCCCCACCGACGCCGACGACACCACCGTCGCCGCCATCCGCCGCACCCTCCTCACCGAAGGCCGCGCCGTCCTCGGCCGCGCCCACGAAGACGGCCGGCTCTGGCTCAAAGCCACCCTCCTCAACCCCCACGCCACCCCCGGCGACCTCCAACACCTCCTGGACCTCGTGGAAGGCAGCACCGACCGATGACCGGCAGCACCCCACACCACCCCCACCCCCAGCAGTCCCCACACGACCCCGACCAGCCCCACGACCTGGTCGGCATCGGCATCGGCCCCTTCAACCTCTCCCTCGCCGCCCTCGCCCACGGCGTCCCCGGCGGCCTCGCCACCGCCTTCTACGAACAGAGCCCCGCCTTCCACTGGCACCCCGGCCTCCTCATCGAAGGCGCCACCCTCCAAGTCCCCTTCCTCGCCGACCTGGTCACCCTCGCCGACCCCACCAGCCCCTGGTCCTTCCTCAACTACCTCCGCAGCCGCGAACGCCTCTTCCCCTTCTACTTCGCCGAGAAGTTCCACATCCAGCGCGCCGAGTACGACGCCTACTGCCGCTGGGTCAGCGCCCAACTCCCCGGCCTCCACTTCGGCCACCAGGTCGACTCCGTCCGCTGGAACCCCGAACGCACCCTCTTCGAAGTCGACTTCACCCAACTCGACGCCGACGGCGAAGCCGAAGCCCTCGGCCGCACCTACACCCGCAACGTCGCCCTCGGCGTCGGCACCGAACCGTACGTACCCGAACCCCTCAAACCCCTCGCCGACGCCCCCCACGTCCCCGTCATCCACTCAGCCGACTACCTCGACCACCGCGCCCGACTCATCGCCGCCGACCACGTCACCGTCATCGGCTCAGGACAGTCAGGCGCCGAGATCTTCCTCGACCTCCTCCGCGCCCGCCCCGCCGGAGCCGAGAAGATCCACTGGCTCACCCGCACCGAAGCCTTCGCCCCCATGGAGTACTCCAAGCTCGGCCTCGAACACTTCACCCCCGACTACACCCGCTACTTCCACGCCCTGTCCGAACCCACCCGCAACGAACTCCTGCCCCGCCAATGGCAACTCCACAAAGGCATCGACACCGACACCCTCACCGCCATCCACGACGAGCTCTACCGCCGCACCCTCCACGGCGGCTGGCCCGACGCCGTCCTCACCCCCGGAGTCCGCGTCCGCACCGCCGGCCGCGTCGCCACCACCAAGGTCGAACTCCACCTCGAACACCTCCAACAGGCCACCCGCTCCCGCCTCACCACCGACGCCGTCGTCCTCGCCACCGGCTACCGCGAACGCCCCGTCGACCGCATGCTCGCCGGACTCGACCCCTACCTCCGCCACGACTCCGCCGGCCGCGCCAGAATCGACACCACCTACCGCCTCGTCCTCGACGCCTCCGTCACCGGCTCCGTCTACGTACAGAACGCCGAAAAACACACCCACGGCGTCGGCGCCCCCGACCTCGGCCTCGCCGCCTGGCGCAGCGCCACCATCCTCAACACCCTCACCGGCAAAGAGCCCTACCCCCTGCCCCGCCGCACCGCCTTCACCACCTTCGGCCTCGAACAGCGAGAGGCGCCACGCATCCCGGCACAGAGCCAGGCGCTGACGCCCCTCACACAGACCTGAAACCGAAACCGGCCGATCAGAACACCGGCACACCGTCCCGGGTCAGCCTCCACCCCACCGAAGCGAACTGACCCGGGTCGATCGCCCCCTTCGCCTTCACCCACTGAATGATCGTGTTACGAATCTCGTCCGAATCCGCCCACAACTGCGGCGCCCCCGCCACATGCGGAAACGCCCCACCACCACTCGCCCGGTAGTTGTTCACCGCGAACACGAACCGCGCCGCCGGATCCACCGGCCGCCCGTCGTACGACAGCTTCACGATCCGCTCACCGACCGGCCGCGCGATGTCGATCTCGTACGTCACCCCGTACACGGCGTCGTAGTTGTAGTCCGGCGTCCCGTCCGCGTTCGTCAACTTCGCCGGGTCCACCGGCGCCCCCGCCGCAGTCCGCACGTAGTACCGCGCGGAGAACTCCAGATAGTCCTTGAGCTGCGCCCCCGTCAGCAGCCGCGCCTCCAGCGTGTTCTCGAAGACGTACAGCCCCGCCGCGTCCCGGATCGTCACCTGACCAGCCGGAATCGCCGCCGTACGGGAGAAACAGGACGCCTGCGACAGCACCGGCAGCGCCGCGTACTCACCACCCGCGAGCGCCGCCCGCACCGTCTCCGCCTGGACGTGGTTGATCAGATCGATGATCGGCTCGTCCTTCCACGGCGCCTCGACCGTCGCCATCGTCGCGCTGGACGTACCGATCACCTGATTGACGTACGTGACGACCTTCTTGTGCTCGTCCGCGAGCAGCCCCACGATCTCCGGATCCTCCTCCACCGTGTTGGAGTTGAGAACCCGCGCACCGACCTTCTCCACCACCCAGCGGCCCTTCACCCACACCAGGTCGAAATCGAAGAGCGTCAGCCGCTGCCCCCACTTCAGCGGCTCCGACAGCACCACGTCCTTCCCCGACACCTTGTTCCTCACCCGGTACTCGGGAATCTCCGTATGCGCATGCCCCACCAGGATCGCGTCGATCCCTGGAACCTGCTCCGCCACCAGACCGGCCGCGTTCTCCACGTACGGAAGCTGATCACCGTACGACGACGTCCCACTGGACCCGGAATGAGCCGACACCACGACCACGTCCGCACCCATCGACCGCAGCTTCGGCACCCACTTGGCGGCCTGCTCCTCAAGCCCCGGGAAGACCATCCGGCCACTCACGTTGGCCTTGTCCCAGATAGCGATCCCCGGATTCGTCAGACCGAGCACCGCCACCCGCACATCCCGACCGCACGGCGTCCGCAGCCGATGCATGCTGTACGGCGCAAACGCCGGCCGCAGCGTCTTCGCGTCGAGCGCGTTCGCACCGAGCAGCGGAAAGTCGCACTGCTCCTCGAACTTCCGCAGCACCGGAATGCCGTAGTTGAACTCGTGATTGCCGAGCGCCGCCGCGTCGTACCCGATGGCGTTCATCGCCTGAGCCATCGGGTGGACCGGACCACGACGGGCCGTGATCGGGTCGACCTTCGCGTAGTAGTACGACAACTGAGTGCCCTGGATCGTGTCACCCGCGTCGATCAGGAGCGTGTTCCGCCGCCCCTTCTCCGCGCGCACCTGGTCGACCAGGGTGGAGATCTTCGCGAGGCCGACATCGTTGTGCGCCTTGTCGTCGAACTCCTTGTCCGTGAAGTAGTCCCAGTTGAAGACATTGCCGTGCAGGTCCGTCGTACCCATCACGGTGAACGAGTACCGCCGAGCCGGCCGGGGGCGAGGCCCGTGGGCCTGCGCGGGGGCGGCGGCCACCCCCGTGGCGAGCGTGGCTCCCGCCCCGACGGCGACGGAACTCTCCAGAAACGTCCGACGGTTCAACGACATGCGATCTCCTAGGGTCCATTGGCGCACAACGCGCGTAGATTCTGGCCCCACGCACCCCACGTGCAACAGAGGTCAACGGCATCGGAGTGCGAAAGTGGCAGGGACCACACAGCGGACCCCCCAGCCGACGCCCGCACCCCCGCACCAGGGAGCCAGCCATGACAACCACCCCCCACCCCACCCCGGAGGCACCCCAGGTCGCCGTCCGCGGCGAAGCCCGACTCGACGTCGACCCCGAGATCGCCCACATCGCCGTCACCCTCAGCGCCCGCGGCACCGACCGCGCCGCAACCCTCGCCGACCTCACCCGCCGCAACACCCACACCCTCGACCTCATCAAGTCCTACGGCGAAGCCATCGAAAAACTGGAGACCGGCGCCTTTTCCATCACCCCCGAACCCAGCAAGCACGGCCGCGGCGAACGCGTCCGCGCCTACCAGGGCCACGTCCACCTCACCGTCGAACTCGCCGACTTCACCGCCCTCGGCGAACTCACCACCCGCCTCGCCGACCTCGACCTCACCCGCGTCGACGGCCCCTGGTGGGCCCTGCGCCCCACCTCACCCGCCTACGCCGAAGCCCGCCGCACCGCGGTCGGAGAAGCCGTCCAACGCGCCCGCGCCTACGCCGAAGCCCTGGGCACCACCCTCACGGCCCTCCTGGAACTCTCCGACACCGAACTCACCCCACCCTCACCCCTCGGAGGCCGAGGCATGCGCATGGCCGCCTTCGCCACCGAATCCGCCGACGTACCCCCACCCCTCGACCTGGAACCCCAACGCCAGTCCGTCACAGCAGAGGTCATCGCCCGCTTCACGATGGCCCCACCACAGCTGTAACAGGGTGCCCACGGGGGGGCCTCCGAGCCCCCCGAACTGCTCATCGGAGCACCCACCCGCACAGATTCAAGACTTGTCAATAACCTTTCACGCAAAGGTTGTTGAACGGCCATGCCCGGCCCCTGAACTACCCGCCGGTAAGGCCTAGGCTCGAACCATGCGCCGAGCGAAAATCGTTTGCACCCTGGGGCCCGCCACCGACTCGTACGACCAGATCAAGGCACTGGTCGAAGCCGGAATGGACGTCGCCCGCTTCAACCTCAGCCACGGCACCTACGCCGAACACGAGGAGCGCTACCACCGCGTACGCAAAGCAGCCGACGAGACCGGCCGCAGCATCGGCATCCTCGCCGACCTTCAAGGCCCGAAGATTCGCCTCGGCCGCTTCCGCGAAGGCCCCGTACTCCTTGAACGCGGCGACGACTTCGTGATCACCGTAGAAGAGGTCGAAGGCGACCGAGACACCTGCGGCACCACGTACAAAGGCCTGGCCGCCGACGTCACCACCGGCGAACGCATCCTCGTCGACGACGGCCGCGTCACCCTCGAAGTCACCGCCGTCGACGGCCCCCGCGTCCACACCCGCGTCGTCGAAGGCGGCATGGTCTCCGACCACAAGGGCCTCAACCTCCCCGGCGTCGCCGTCTCCGTCCCCGCCCTCTCCGAGAAGGACATCGACGACCTCCGCTGGGCCCTGCGCACCGGCGCCGACGTCATCGCCCTCTCCTTCGTCCGCAGCGGCCGCGACATCGAGGACGTCCACCGCATCATGGACGAGGAAGGCCGACGCCTCCCGGTCATCGCCAAGGTCGAGAAGCCCCAGGCGGTCGAGGCGATCGACGACATCGTCGCCGCCTTCGACGGCATCATGGTCGCCCGCGGCGACCTCGGCGTCGAAATGCCCCTCGAACAGGTCCCGATCGTCCAGAAGCGCGCGATCAAACTCGCCAAGCGCAACGCCAAACCGGTCATCGTCGCCACCCAGATGCTCGACTCCATGATCGAGAACTCCCGCCCCACGCGCGCGGAAGCCAGCGACGTGGCCAACGCGGTCATCGACGGCACGGACGCGGTGATGCTCTCCGGCGAGACGAGCGTCGGCCGCTACCCCATCGAAACGGTCCGCACGATGGGCCGCATCGTGGAGGCCGCGGAAGAAGACATCCTCGCCAAGGGCCTCCCGCCCCTCACCGAACGCAGCAAGCCCCGCACCCAGGGCGGAGCCGTGGCCCGCGCCGCCGCCGAGATCGGCGACTTCCTCGGCGCCAAGTTCCTCGTCGCCTTCACCCAGTCCGGCGACACGGTCAAGCGCCTCTCCCGCTACCGCTCACCCATCCCCCTCCTCGCCTTCACCCCCGACCCGGCGACCCGCGCCCAGCTCAACCTCACGTGGGGCGTCGAGACCTTCCTGGGCCCGCACGTCGACTCCACGGACGCGATGGTCGCCCAGGTCGACGAGGAACTCCTCCGCATCGGCCGCTGCCAGAAGGGCGACACGGTCGTCATCACCGCCGGCTCCCCTCCCGGCGTCCCCGGCTCCACCAACCTGGTCCACGTCCACCACATCGGCGACCCGGTCACCCGAACACCCTGACCCTCGTTCAGGACTTGGGCCCGACGTGGAGATCCATGAGCGCGACGGAGGCTTTGCGGGCGACGGAGATGTTGAAGGGATCAACACCGCGGGCCAGTGTCGTCCATTCGACGCCCACCTTCGTGAGCGTGTCGCCGCACAGCTTCCGGATGTCGTCCGACTTGTTCGTGAAGAAGTACCGGGGGTACTCGTAGCGCTTGCGCTCACCACCGACGAGACGGGTCGTCCAGTTGGTGATCCGGCAGCCGTCGGAGTGGATGAGCCCCCGGATGAACTCCCAGGGGTGCGCGTCGACGATCTCCTGCTGCCACGCTTCGAGGATGATGCGCCGTTGGTGCTTCTTGCCGGGCCCGTGCTGTGGGAACAGGCACTTCCAATGGCGGCCGTAGCTGGTGACCATGACGCACCCCTGCTTCTGCAGGATGCAGGCGCTGCCCTCGGGCTGCACGGCCAGGATCGCCGCGCGGCACGCCTCGATTAACCCCGGCCAGGCGTCCGCGCATGCGATGCGGAGATGGTGGCCGCCTCGGGGGTGCTCGCTGATGCAGCCGTCACCGAGATAGAGCCCGAGCAGGTAGGAGTACGCGGCTGTATCGTCAGGCACCCCCGGCACGGGACGGCACCTCGGGCACGGCTTGGCCTGCCCGTTGAGGCGAGGGAGCGGTTCAAGTCGTGTATTCCAGGCGCGTAACGCGGCTCGGGAGATGCCTGTCTGCTGGCTGACAGAGTTGAGGCTGCGGCCGTCTGACAAGAGACTCAGGGCGTGCTTGCGCGTCGCGAGGTCGTACATGGATTCGAGCATCGCGGAAGTCTGCCCGGTATCCGGCGGCTTCGGGAGGCGTTCACTAGTGTGAGTGAACGATCATCAAGGTCTCGTGACCTTGGAATCGAAGGAAAGGTGCCCCGGGTCGGACTCGAACCGACACTGTGTGGGTTTTGAATCCACTGCCTGCTGCCAATTGGGCTACCGGGGCCCACGGAATCGAAGGTTTGTCACGACCCGCTGCGCGTCTACCTTACCGCAGCTAGGTAGGCTCATGGGGAGCAGTACTGCCCGCAACGAGGAGCCCCCGTGACCGCCCCCGAGTCGCCCCAGCCCGCCGCCGACGACGCTGACGCGTCGCACGTTCCGCCGCTGACGACCCGTGTCGTCATCGCCGAGGACGAGGCCCTCATCCGCATGGATCTCAAGGAGATGCTCGAAGAAGAGGGGTACTCGGTCGTCGGCGAGGCCGGCGACGGGGCGCGGGCCGTGGAGCTCGCTCGGGAGCACCGGCCCGACCTCGTGATCCTGGATGTGAAGATGCCCGTCCTGGACGGGATCTCCGCGGCCGAGAAGATCGCGGGTGAGTCGATCGCCCCCGTCCTCATGCTCACCGCCTTCTCGCAGCGCGACCTCGTCGAGCGGGCCCGGGACGCCGGGGCCATGGCGTACCTGGTGAAGCCGTTCAGCAAGAGCGACGTGGTGCCGGCGATCGAGATGGCCGTGTCGCGGTTCGCGGAGCTGCGGGCGCTGGAGAAGGAGGTCGCGGACCTCTCCCAGCGGCTGGAGACGCGGAAGCTGGTGGACCGGGCGAAGTCGATCCTGCAGACGCAGTACGGCCTGACGGAGCCCGCCGCGTTCCGGTGGATCCAGAAGACGTCGATGGACCGGCGTATGTCGATGCAGCAGGTCGCGGAGGCGGTCATCGAGGACGCCGAGGAGAAGAAGGCGGCCAAGGGCCAGTAAGCAGTAAGCAGTAAGAGGCATACGTACATAGGAGAAGGCCCGCCCCCACTTCCTTGTGGG
The DNA here is from genome assembly GCF_042718575.1 of Streptomyces sp. NPDC058579. Lineage (NCBI taxonomy): Bacteria > Bacillati > Actinomycetota > Actinomycetes > Kitasatosporales > Streptomycetaceae > Streptomyces > Streptomyces sp. NPDC058579. The sequence goes on along the minus strand of NZ_JBHXPI010000031.1, from coordinate 73,848 downwards.
GGCGGGCCTTCTGTCCGTGGGACGGACTGGTCCTCTTGCCTACTCCTCGCCGAGGTACGTCTTGCGTACGTCGTCGTTGACCAGGAGGTCCTGGCCGGTGCCGGAGAGCTTGATGGTGCCGACCTCCAGGACGTAGCCGTAGTCCGCGAGGGACAGGGCTGCCTGGGCGTTCTGCTCGATGAGCAGGATGGTCATGCCTTCGGCCTTGAGGGTGGCGATGGTCTCCATGATCTTCTGCATCATGATCGGGGAGAGGCCCATGGAGGGCTCGTCGAGCATGAGCAGCTTGGGCTGGGACATGAGGGCCCGGCCCATGGCGAGCATCTGCTGTTCACCGCCCGAGAGGGTTCCGGCGGCCTGCTTGCGACGTTCGCCCAGGATGGGGAAGAGGTCGTAGGAGCGCTGGATGTCCTTTTCGATGCCGTCCTTGTCCTTGCGGAGGAAGGCTCCGAGCTGGAGGTTCTCGGCGATGGTGAGCTTGGGGAAGATGTGCCGGCCCTCGGGGGAGTGGGCCATGCCGAGGGAGACGACCTTGTGGGCGGGGATCCCGTTGAGGACCTGGCCGTCGAAGGTGATCTTCCCGCTGGCGGGCTTGATGAGGCCCGAGAGGGTGCGCAGGGTGGTGGTCTTGCCGGCGCCGTTGGTGCCGATCAGGGAGACGACCTGGCCGGCTTCGACGGAGAAGGAGATGCCCTTGACGGCTTCGATCTTGCCGTAGGCGACCCTGAGGTCCTCGACCTCGAGAAGAGCGGTCACTTGGTGTCTCCTTCGGTGGTGCTGTCCGCTGCCGGAGCGTCGGCCTCGGGGGCCGCCGGGGCCTCGGGGGCCGCGTCGGCCTCCGGAGTCTCCGGCTCCTCGGCCTCGGAGGCCTCGGGGGCCTCGTCGACCGAAGCGGCTTCCGCTTCCGCGTGCGCCTCCGCCGCCTCGACCTCCGCGAGCTCCTCCGCTCCCGGCGCGCCTTCGAACGGCGTGCCGAGGTAGGCCGCGACGACGCGCTCGTCGCCCTGGACGACCTCGGAGGTGCCTTCGACGAGCTTCTCGCCCTGGACGAGCACCGCGACCCGGTCGCACAGGTTGAAGATGAACTTCATGTCGTGCTCGATGACGAGGACGGCGATGCCCTTGTCCCGGATGGCGAAGACGAGTTCCTCGGTGGCGCGGGTCTCGTTCTGGTTCATGCCGGCGGTCGGCTCGTCCAGGAGGAGCAGGCCGGGGTCGCTGGCGAGGGCCCGGGCGATCTCCAGCTTGCGCTGTTCGCCGTAGGGCAGGTTGCGGGCGAGGTGTTCGGCCTTGTTCTCCAGGCCGATGAACTGCAGGAGTTCCATGGCCCGTTCGCGCGAGGCGACTTCCGCCTTCTTGAAGCCGGGGCCGCGCAGGAGCGCGGACCAGAGGCCCTCCTTGGTCCGGGTGTGGCGTCCGACGAGGACGTTCTCCAGGACCGTCATGTTGGAGAAGAGGCGGATGTTCTGGAAGGTGCGGGCGATGCCGGCCTTGGTGACCAGGTGCGGCTTGGGCGGCAGCACCGTGCCCTTGTAGCTGACCTGTCCCTCGGTGGGGATGTACAGACCGGTGAGGCAGTTGAAGAAGGTGGTCTTGCCGGCGCCGTTGGGGCCGATGAGACCGACGATCTCGCCCTCGCGAACGGTGAGGTCCACGTTGCGTACGGCGGTGAGTCCGCCGAAGCGCATGGTGACACCGCTGGCGTCGAGGACCGTGGCGGCGGTGGAGGCCGCTGCCGTGTTCTCCGTGGTGGTGGTCGTCGTCATGGCGTTCACGCACCCGCCTTCGAGGTTCCGACGATCGGGTCGGCGGGCGGCCGCTGTTCCGGTACGTCGATCTTGTCGGCGCTCTCCTCGTGCTCGTGGTACTCGAGCTGGGCGCGCCGGTTGGGGATGAGGCCCTCCGGGCGGAAGCGCATCAGCAGGATGAGCGCGAGGCCGAACGCGAGGAGCTGGTAGTCCTTGAGGAAGGACAGCTTCTCGGGGATGAGGAAGAGCAGCGCCGCGCCGAGGAGCGGGCCGCGGATGGTGCCCATGCCGCCGAGGATGACGGCCGCGAGGAGGAACGCGGAGTTCGGGGCGACGGGGCCGGCGAACACGTACATCTCGGGGAGGACCGTGCCCTGGAAGTGGGCCTGGACCGTGCCGGCGACGCCGGCGAGGGTGGCGCCGAGGGCGAAGGCGATGAGCTTGACCCGGAAGCCGTTGATGCCCATGGCGGTCGCCGCGGTCTCGTCCTCGCGGATGGCGACCCAGGCGCGGCCGATGCGGGAGTCCTGTGCCCGGCTGAAGACCAGGACGACGAAGACCATGACGAGCAGCATCAGCAGGTAGTAGTTGGCGTACGAGCCGAGTTCCACGCCGAGGATGGTGTGGGTCTCGCCGAAGTCGTAGCCGAAGATGTTCAGCGCCGGGATGTTCGGGATGCCGTTGGGGCCGTTGGTGATCTGCGGTCCGTTGTCGCCGTCCATGTTGTTGACGGTGATGCGGAAGATCTCTCCGAAGCCGAGCGTCACGATGGCGAGGTAGTCGCCGTGGAGCCGGAGCGTCGGTGCGCCGATGATGACGCCGAAGATCAGCGAGGCGAGTGCGCCGATGATCATGGCGACCCAGAACGGGAGCTGGATGTCGAACGCGGAGGCCGTGGATCCGGAGACGAGGGCGGCCGTGTAGGCGCCGACGCCGAGGAACGCGACGTAACCGAGGTCGAGCAGACCCGCCAGTCCGACGACCACGTTCAGACCGAGGGCGACCGTCGCGAAGATGAGGATCTGCACGGCGATCACGGTGAACGTGTCGGTGGCCTGGGTGAAGGGGAAGACGGCCGCGGCGGCGAAGGCGGCGACGGCGGCGATCTGCTTGTTCTTCGAGGCGACGGCCGAGACCCGGCCGATGAGACCGGCCTTGTTGAGTCCGGCGGCACCGAAGCCCACGAGGAGCAGGTAGCCGATGAACAGCTCGGGGTACTCGGTCGAGATGCCGTACGTGACGGCGTACATGCCGATGGCGAAGGCCACGACGATGATCAGGATCTCGGCCCAGGAGGGGATCTCCTGGGGCTTCGCCGGCTTGCGGGAGTCGTCCTTGAGCGCGAACGCGGCCAGCGGGACCAGCGTGGCGACGGCGGCGACGTAGCCGCCGGGCTCCAGGTGGGCGAGGCCGCCGAGCTGGGCCGCGATGGCGATCACGGTGTACCAGGTGGTGCCGAGCGCGCCGAGGGCGAGGAACTGCAGTGCCCTGCTGGAGCCGCCGGGGGTGAGCCAGCGCAGGCCCTTGACGCCGAGCCCGGAGAGGGCGAAGAGCGTCAGGAGGAGGCCGCCGACGAGGGTGAGGACCTGGAGGCCGCCGGGGTAGCCGGTGACGGTGAGGTCGCCGGGGAATTCGGAGGTGTAGGTCCAGGCGAGGAAGGTGCTGGCGACGGTGGCGAGGCCACCGGCGGCGACGATCCAGTGGAGGAGGCCGGGCGCCTGTGCGGCGTCGGTCTTCTGCGGCGTCGGGGACGCTGCGGGCGTCTCCGGCGTCTCGGGGGTGGTGAGTTCGGTGGTCATCGCGATCACGCCCTGTCCGCTGCGCGCTGTCCGAGGAGACCTTGTGGTCGGAACAGGAGCACGAGGATGAGGAGGGAGAAGACCCAGATGTCCTTCCACGCGCCGCCGCCGAACTGGTCCATCCCGGGGATGTGTTCGACGTAGGCGATGGAGAGGGTTTCGGCGAGTCCGAGGACGACGCCGCCGATCATGGCGCCGTAGATGTTGCCGATGCCTCCGAGGACGGCTGCGGTGAAGGCCTTGAGGCCCAGCAGGAAGCCCATCTCGAAGCGGATCTGGCCCTTGTCGAGGCCCTCGGCGACCGCTGCGACCGCGGCGAACGCGGCGCCGATGGCGAAGGCCATCACGATGATGCGGTCGGTGTTGATGCCCATCAGCTTCGCGGTGTCCGGGTCCTGTGCCGTGGCCTGCATGGCGCGTCCGCTGCGGCTCTTCGAGACGAAGAGGCCGAGGGCGAGCATGCACGCGGGGGCGGCGACGAGGACGAACGTGTCGGCGCGGGAGATCGAGAGGCCTTCGAAGATCTGGAAGCTTCCGCCCTTGAATTCGGGGAAGGTGACCTTGCTCTTGGCGTCGGGGTAGAAACCCCAGATGAGCTGCTGGAGCACGATCGACAGACCGATGGCCGTGATCAGGGGGGCGAGCCGGGGGGCGCCGCGCAGGGGCCGGTAGGCGAAGCGTTCGGCGGCGGTGGCGACGGCGACGGAGACGACCGCGCCGCCTATCAGCATGATGGGGATCGCGACGACGAGGGCGGTGCCCTCGGGCAGGATCGTGTATGCCGTGAGCGCGCCGAAGCCGCCGACCATGAAGATCTCGCCGTGGGCGAAGTTGATGAGCTGGACGATGCCGTAGACCATCGTGTAACCGATGGCGATGAGACCGTAAAGGGCCCCGAGGGCAAGGCCGTCGGCCAGCTGTTGCGGCAGTTCGTTCACCGCAGGGCCTCCGATGAGCGTGTCGGATATGACTCCGCGGCGGGGGGGGGGTTTCGGCCA